>NZ_LZML01000024.1:0-183206 GCF_001665695.1 Nocardia sp. 852002-51101_SCH5132738
CTCCATCGGGCTGGGATTGGTGAAGTCGGACGCGCCGGCGGATACCTCGCCGGCCCGCAGGTCGCGCGCCCCCCGCGCCAGGCGCTCACGCGCCCGATCGCGGCCCCGCGGCTCTGCGGTCGCGCGCGCGCCGACCGCCGCCCCCGCGGTGGCGCCGCCTCCGCCACCTCAGCTCCCCTCGGCGAAACTGAACCCCTACAACGGTTTTCATCACGGCGTCTCGCTGCTGCACGGCTGGCTACCGCTGACCATCGAGATCGTCGCCGCCGTCCTGCTCGTGGTCGCCATCGTGCGCTGGAGCCGGCGGTGGTGGCTGATCCGGGTGCCGATCTGCCTAGCCCTCGGGGTGGTGGCCGCCTTCGCCGCCCGCACCGTGATGAACAACGAGGGCCTGGCCTCCGATCCCGCTCCGGTGCGGCTGTGGATCTGGGTGGGCGTCGCGGTCGCCGCGATCGCGCTGGTGGTCGTCGGCTGGCCGGGCGCGCGGTGGTGGCACATCCATGGGCGCTGGGAACACGGCGTAATTGTCGGTGGCGTTCCTCGAGAAACCCTGTGAACTCGCTCGGAGTCCGGTCCGGCCGGGCGGCCGGGGAAGATGGGGTCGAAGTCCGGCGCCGCGCGAGCCCCGCGCGGGCACAATGGGGAATATGGCCGAAATCGTGCTGTTGCGCGGGGATATCACCGAACAAGACGTGGACGCTGTGGTCAATGCCGCCAACTCCGGGCTGCTGGGTGGCGGTGGGGTCGACGGTGCGATCCACCGCCGCGGCGGACCCGACATCCTCGCCGCGTGCAAGCAGTTGCGGGCGACGACCTATCCCGATGGCCTGCCCACCGGGGCGGCCGTGGCGACGACGGCCGGCAACCTTCCCGCCCGCTGGGTGATCCACACCGTCGGCCCGGTCTGGGCGGCGAAACACGACCGCTCCGCCCTGCTGGCCTCCTGCTACCGCGAATCCCTGCGTGTCGCAGAGGAATTGGGAGCCCGCACGATCGCCTTCCCGGCGATCTCCACCGGCGTGTACGGCTGGCCTCTCGACGACGGCGCCCGGATCGCCCTCGACACCGTCCGGACGGCGCGTACCGGCGCCGCCGAGATCCGTTTCGTCCTGTTCGGCGCGACCGCGCATCGGGTGTTCGAGTCCGCGCTGGCCGCACTGGAATAGCCGGCTTCGTCGCTCCGCGGTGCGGGGTCGCGGCGTCCCGGCTCCGTGTCGGTGGCCGCCGGTGCGGGGGCTCTCGGTTAGACTTCGAACAATTGTTCGCGAATCGACAGGGGTGCATTTCGTGCGGGTGATGGGTGTCGACCCCGGGCTCACCCGGTGCGGCCTGAGCATCGTCGAGGGCGGTCTGGGGCGGCAGGTCACCGCGCTCGACGTCGACGTCGTGCGGACACCGGCCGATATGGACCTCGCGCAGCGGCTGCTGGGCGTCGCCGACGCCGCCGAGCACTGGATGGACACCCATCGGCCCGAGGCGGTCGCGATCGAGCGGGTCTTCTCCCAGCACAACGTCCGCACCGCGATGGGCACCGCACAGGCCGGCGGGGTGATCGCGCTGGCCGCCGCGCGGCGCGGCATACCCGTCGCCTTCCACACTCCGAGCCAGGTCAAAGCGGCGGTGACCGGCAACGGTTCCGCGGACAAGGCTCAGGTGACGGCGATGGTGACCCGCATTTTAGGCTTGCAGACGGCGCCGAAACCGGCCGACGCGGCCGACGCCCTGGCGCTGGCGATCTGCCACTGCTGGCGGGCGCCGATGCTGGAGCGGATGGCGAAGGCGGAGGCCCAGGCCGAACAGGCGCGGCGCAGATACGCCGAAAGGCTTGCCCAGCAACGAAAGGCGGTGACCAGGTGATCGCGTCGGTGCGCGGTGAGGTGCTCGAGATCGGGCTCGACCACGCGGTGCTGGAGGCTGCGGGCGTCGGATACCGGCTCAACGCCACCCCCTCCACGCTGGCCGGTCTCACCCGCGGCGACGAGGCCCGCCTCTACACCGCGATGATCGTGCGCGAGGATTCGATGACGCTGTACGGCTTCGCCGATACCGAGGCGCGCGATCTGTTCGGGCTGCTGCAAACCGTCTCCGGTGTCGGTCCCCGGCTGGCGATGGCGGTGCTGGCGGTGCTCGAGCCCGAGGCGCTGCGAAAAGCGTTGGCGGAGAGCAACGTCGCCGCACTGACCCGCGTACCGGGCATCGGTAAACGCGGGGCCGAGCGCATGGTGGTCGAATTGCGCGACAAGGTGAATCTGGTTCCCGTGCAGTCCGCCCCGCCCGGCGCGGCGCCCACCCCGGTCGTCACCCCGGTGCGTGATCAGGTCGTGGAGGCGTTGACCGGTCTCGGGTTCCCGGTGAAGCAGGCCGAGCCCGCCGTGGACGGTGTCCTCGCCGAACAGCCCGAACTGGGTACCTCGCAGGCCCTGCGGGCCGCACTGGCGATCCTCGGCCGGAATCGGTGACGCCGATGCACGACGACGAATTCCCTTCCGGCAGTGACGGTATCGCGCCCGGCACCGACGATGTCGACACCGGTGCGGACGGCGGCGAATCCGCGGTCACCGCGAACTACCTGACCTCCGACGGCGACATCGAGGCCGGCCTGCGCCCGAAATCCCTGGACGACTTCATCGGCCAGCCCCGGGTGCGCGAGCAGCTGGCTCTGGTCCTGCGCGGTGCGACCCAGCGCGGCGGCACCCCCGACCACGTCCTGCTGTCCGGCCCGCCCGGGCTCGGCAAGACCAGTATGGCGATGATCATCGCCGCCGAACTCGGTACCGCGCTGCGCATCACGTCCGGACCGGCTCTGGAACGCGCCGGTGACCTGGCCGCGATGCTGAGCAATCTCGTCGAGGGCGACGTGCTGTTCATCGACGAGATCCACCGCATGGCCCGCCCGGCCGAGGAGATGCTGTACCTGGCGATGGAGGATTTCCGGGTCGACGTCGTGGTCGGCAAGGGACCGGGAGCGACCTCGATCCCCTTGGAGATCGCGCCGTTCACCCTGGTCGGTGCCACCACGCGCTCGGGCGCGCTGACCGGCCCGCTGCGCGACCGCTTCGGCTTCACCGGCCATATGGACTTCTACGAGCCCGAGGAACTGCAGCGCATTCTGCAGCGTTCGGCGGCGATCCTCGGCGTGCGCATCGAATCCGATGCGGCGGCAGAGATCGCCGGCCGCTCCCGGGGTACACCTCGCATCGCCAACCGGCTGCTGCGCCGGGTCCGCGACTATGCCGAGGTACGGGCCGACGGCCTGGTCACCCGGGACATCGCCAAGGCCGCGCTGGCGGTCTACGACGTGGATTCGCTGGGATTGGACCGGCTCGACCGCGCCGTCCTGGGCGCGCTGGTCCGCGGCTTCGGCGGCGGCCCGGTCGGTGTGTCGACGCTGGCGGTGGCCGTGGGGGAGGAGGCTGCCACCGTCGAGGAGGTGTGCGAACCGTTCCTGGTTCGCGCCGGTATGGTCGCGCGCACCCCGCGCGGGCGGGTCGCCACCGCCGCCGCCTGGGAGCATCTGGGCCTGGTGCCGCCGCCGGATCTGGTTTTCGGATCCATCGAGGTCCGAGGCCGCGAAATCCAGCCCACCCTCGACCTGTTCGACTGATCGCGTCCGGCCCGCCAGTTCGATCGCGTCAGCTCACCAGCGCCGCGACCGCATCCACGAAGGCATCCACCTCGCCGCGATGGTAGGCCCGGACCCCTGCCGCGGCGGTGCCGAATGCGGGGCGGATCGCCGCCGCGTCCCATCCCGTCGCGGCCTGTGCCAGTAGCGCGGCGACGCGCTCGCGGAACGCGTCGACCTCGTCGGCGACATATCCGCTCCGGCCCAGCGGCGGCGCCGAAAACCGCAGCCGGGAAACATATTCCGGCGACGGCGGCCACGCCACCTGCGGCCGGGCCGGGCCGTAGCGCGCGGATTCCAGCGCCACGCAGGCGCGATCGAGAAATGCGTCCACCTCGTCGCGGTCGTAATCGCGGCGGCCGGGAGCGGCCAGGCCGAATTCGTGTCCGCGAATGGCGGCCGCGCTCACAATGGCCCGGCCCGCGAAGGCATCGGCGAGGGCGGCGCAGAACGCGTCGACCTCGGCGGGGTCGTAGCCGCGGTGCCCGATCGGGGCCCGGCCGAAACGGATCCCTCGCACATACTCCGGCGTCACCCGCACATTGTTACAACACCGCTCAGCCGGCGCGCACCCCGTCGATCAACAATCGCGGAATCGCCTGGGCCAGTCCGGCGGTCGACTCCGGATCGGGATCGCGCAGGCCGTGCACGATGGCCGCGAGCAGCATGCCGGTCACCGCCTTGGCCGTATTGGCGGCGTCGAGGTCGGCCCGCAGATAGCCCAATTCCACACCGTGCTCGAGATATCCGGTGGTCAGCGCGTCGGCGGTGTCGAGCAGGCCGTAGAGCCGCATCGTCAACTCCGGATCGATGCCGGTCGCCTGGAACAGCAGCAACTGCGCGACCCGGCGGTCTTCGAGGAAGATCCGGTGCAGCGCGACGCCGATGCGGTCCAGCTGACGCCGGTAATCGGCGAGCGAGGTCGCCGCGTCGGGCGCGTTCTCCGTTCCGAGCGCCTCGATGATCCGCGCGGCGAGATCGTCGATCACGTGGTCGATGATGTCGCGCTTGTTCTCGAAGTAGCGATAGAACGTCCCGTGCCCGATTCCGAGGGCCGTGGCGATATCGGCGATTCCGGTGGCGTGATAGCCCTTGTCGGCGAAGCAGGCGAAGGCGGTGTCGATGATCTGTTGCCGCAGTTCGGCCTTGCGTCGCTCCAGATGTGTGGATGGCTTCGGCACGGACCCGATGATACGGTGTTCCGCAACGGAATGATGTGTCATTCCGTATCAGATACGTCAGGTAACAGGGAGGTTCGGCGTGGCACCTCAGTACGACGCCGTGGTGGTCGGTGCGGGATTCGGCGGTATGGGGGCCGGAATTCAGCTGGATCGTCTCGGTCTGAAGAATTTCGTGATCCTCGAGCGCGAGGACGGCCTGGGCGGGACCTGGCACGTCAATCACTACCCGGGCCTGGCCGTCGATATCGCGTCGGTGACCTACTCGTATTCGTTCGAACCGAATCCGCACTGGTCGCGGCTGTTCGCCCCGGGGGCCGAGCTCAAGAAGTACGCCGAGCACATCGCGGACAAATACGACCTGCGCCGCCGGATGCGGTTCAACCAGGTCGTCGGCGGCGCTCGCTGGGATTCCGAACACGCGCACTGGGTGGTGTCGGTCGAGGGTGGCGAAACCCTCACCGCGCGCTATCTGCTCACCGCGACCGGATTCCTGTCCCAGCCCTACACCCCGCCGTTCCCGGGCATCGACAGCTTCGCCGGCAAGATCATCCACACCACCGCGTGGGAGGACGATTTCGATCTGACCGGCCGGCGCGCCGCCGTCATCGGCACCGGCGCCACCGCCGTACAGCTCGTGCCGGAGGCCGCGAAGAAGGTCGCGGAACTGACCGTCTTCCAGCGCACGCCGATCTGGGTCGTACCCAAGGTCGACACCGCCATTCCGAAGCGCGTTCAACGGCTGTTCGAGAAGGTGCCGCTGACCCAGAAGGCGGCGCGACTGGTCAACACCGGCGCTCTGGAACTGCTGATGGTCTCCGGTGTCCTGCACTACAAGCAGGCCAAACTCGGCAACAAGGGCGCCGCACTGCTGGCGAAGGCGCATCTGCGCGCGCAGGTGCGCGACAAGGAGACCCGCGACAAGCTGACGCCGCACTACGACTTCGGCTGCAAGCGGCCCACCTTCTCCAACACCTACTTCAAGACCTTCAACGAACCGCACGTGCGGCTCGAGACCAATGCGATCGACCATGTCGAGGCCGACGGCATCGTGACCGCGGACGGGCACAAGACCGAGATCGACACGCTGATCCTCGCGACCGGCTTCAATCTCTGGGATGTGAACTTCCCGGCCGTCGAGATCATCGGACGCGACGGGGTGAATCTCGGAAAGTTTTGGCGCGACAACCGATTCCAGGCCTACGAGGGCATCACGGTGCCGAAGTTCCCGAACTTCTTCAGCCTCAACAGCCCTTACTCCTACAGCGGTCTGTCCTACTTCACCACCATCGAGGCGCAGATGAAGCACATGGACCGGCTGCTGCGCGAGGCTCGCCGGCGCGGTGAGGAGGTCTTCGAGGTGCGGGAAGAGGCCAACGCGCGCTTCCTGGACTACGTGACCGAGAAGCTCGGCTCGTCGGTCTTCTACGCCGGGAGTTGCTCGACGGCCCGCAGCTACTACTTCAACCAGCACGGCGAGGCCGCGCTGCTGCGCCCGAACAGCACGATCACCACCCACCGCGAAGCGGTGAACTTCCCGCTCGACGACTACGTCTACGGCGCGCCCGCCGCCTGAGGCACCGCTGCGGCGGGGTTCGCGCCGGTGTGGCGCACCTCGCCGCGCGCACCGCGGGTGTGGCGATATTCCAGGTTGCTGGCAGACTGTGTGGGTACAGCCCATCCAACCCACCAAACTAGGACCGACTACGACGATGGCGAACCTGCTGTTTCCGCTGCTACTGGTAGTTCTGCTCGTACCGATGTTTCTCGGTGTCCGCCGCCAGAAGCGCGAAGCGCAGAAGGTCGCCGATATGCAGGAGAGCGTGAAGGTCGGTGACCAGGTCACCACCACCTCCGGCCTCTACGGCACCGTGGTCGACCTCGACGAGGAGACCGTCGACCTGGAGATCGCCGAGGATGTGGTGACCACCTGGCTGCGCGCCGCCATTCGCGATGTGCGCCCCGGTGGCGACACCGCCGACTCCGCCGAGGCGACTTCCGACACCGAGGAGTCCGGCGACGGGGCGATCGCCGCCCCCGCAGCGGAGACTGCCGGCACCAACGGGACGAACGGTTCGGCCTCCGCGAACGGCTCGGCGGCCAACGGATCGGCCTCGGCCTCCGGTGTGGAGGAATCCGTCGAGGACACCGCAGCCCGGCTGCGCAAAGACTGACCCGCTTCCGCCGTCGCAGCGCTCCGCCGCCGCGACGGCGGTGCGGCGTGTCCGTGGGCCCGCGTTCGCCGGTGCTCCGTGCTCGCAGGTCATGCCGCAATTCCGGCCGCCACCCTCACCGCCTAGGAGATATGTACTGTGCCACCTTCCAAGGGAACGGGGCATCCGCTGCGGCTGCTCGGCGTCTACGCCGTGCTGCTCGCGGTGATCTACGCGTTGGTGTTCTTCACCGGTGACAAGTCGCCGGAACCCAAACTGGGAATCGACCTGCAGGGTGGAACCCAGGTCACGCTGACCCCGCGCACGCCCGACGGCGGTAAGCCGAGCAAGGACAGCCTCAAGCAGGCCCAGCAGATCATCGAATCCCGGGTCAACGGCCTCGGTGTGGCCGGTTCCGAGGTGGTGATCGACGGCAACAACCTGGTCATCACCGTGCCCGGCAGCGACGGGCAGCAGGCGAAGTCGCTGGCCACCACGGCCAAGCTGTACATCCGCCCGGTGGTCGGACAGCCACTCCCGGTCGGGCCCGACGGCAAGGTCCAGACCGGTGGCGAGCCCGCTCCCGGCGCGGAGCAGCCCGGCACCCCGCCCGCCAACCCCCCGGCGCCGGCTCCGGGGGCGGGCCAGCAGGCACCCGCACCGGGTGCGTCGCCCGGTACCGAGTCGAAGCCGTCGAACGAATCCGGCACCGCCTCGGGGACGGCCTCTTCGGGTGAGACGTCCGGCACCGGCGAATCCTCGGGCACGACCGCGCAGAACCGGGTCTTCCCGGCTCCGGCGCAGGCTCCGACGACGCCGGCTCCGGCACCCTCTCCGGAGCCCGGTGCGCCGAATCCGGCGCTGACGCCGCAGCAACAGGCCAAGCAGGAGATCGACGCGGCGCGTGCGCTGCGGCAGAGCACCGACCCGCAGGTCCAGCAGCTGGCGGCCCAGCAACTGGACTGCCACAAGCCCGACCCGCTGGCCGGTAACGACGATCCGAAGCTGCCGCTGGTGACCTGCTCGTCGGACGGCAACGCGGTGTACCTGCTGGCCCCGATGCGCATCGACGGCCAGGACATCAAGGATGCGAGTTCGTCGCTGAACCAGCAGTCGCAGTGGGCGGTCGATCTGACGTTCAAGAACGCCGACGCGTGGGCCGATCTCACCAAGGAATACCTGCAGAAGCAGGTGGCCTTCACCCTCGACTCGAAGGTGATCAGCGCGCCCGTCGTGCAGCAGGGGCCGCAGCTCGGCGGTACCACCCAGATCACCGGCCAGTTCAACGCCTCCACCGCCAAGGAACTCGCCAACTCGCTGAAGTACGGCTCGCTGCCGCTGTCGTTCGAGGTCTCGGAAGCCTCCACGGTGTCGGCGACGCTCGGCCTGGCCTCGC
This sequence comes from Nocardia sp. 852002-51101_SCH5132738, assembly GCF_001665695.1. Lineage (NCBI taxonomy): Bacteria > Bacillati > Actinomycetota > Actinomycetes > Mycobacteriales > Nocardiaceae > Nocardia > Nocardia sp. 852002-51101_SCH5132738. Next base: position 8,350 of record NZ_LZML01000024.1, read on the forward strand.
TGCACGCCGGTCTGATCGCCGGTGCGATCGGTTTGGTCGCGGTGCTGCTGTACTGCCTGCTCTACTACCGGATGCTCGGCTTCCTGGCCGGGTTCTCGCTGGTGGCCTCGGGTGTGGCGGTATACGGGATCATCGTGCTGCTCGGCAGGTGGATCAACTTCACCCTCGACCTGGCCGGTATCGCCGGTCTGATCATCGGTATCGGTATGACCGCGGACTCGTTCGTGGTGTTCTTCGAACGCATCAAGGACGAGATGCGCGAGGGCCGCAGTTTCCGCTCGGCCGTCCCGCGCGGCTGGGCTCGCGCGCAGCGCACCAACCTCTCGGGTAAGACCGTCAGCCTCATCGCCTCGGTGGTGCTCTACATCCTGGCGGCCGGGCAGGTGAAGGGCTTCGCGTTCACCCTCGGCCTCACCACCGTGCTCGACGTGGTGGTGCTCTACCTGGTGACCTCGCCGCTGATGATGCTGGCCTCGCGCTCGCCGTTCTGGGCGAAGCCGTCGGTCAACGGTCTGGGCGCGGTGCAGCAGATCGCGCGGGAGCGTAAGGCGGCGGGCACACTCGTAGGGACGGGGTCACGATGAGCGACAATCGCTGTCAGGTGTTGGAGGAACCGATCGTGGACGAGTCGCTGCCCGCCGGGGAAGCGCCGAAGCACGGATTCTTCGAACGCCTCTACACCGGTACCGGCGGCTTCCGGATCGTCGGCCGGCGCAAGCTGTACTACGGCATCGCCGCCGTGCTGGTCCTGATCGCGGTGCTGAGCATCGCGGTGCGCGGCTTCACCCTCGGCATCGATTTCGCCGGTGGTACGAAGATCCAGATCCCGGCGACCAGCGGTATGACCACGACCTCGGTCGAGGACACCTACTCCCAAGCCCTGGGACACAGCCCGGTCACCGTGCAGAAGGTCGGATCCGGTTCCTCGGCCTCCTTCGAGATCCGTTCCGAGACACTGGATTCCGCGCAGCAGGACAAGATCGCGGACGCGCTGTTCACGAAGTACCACCCGAAGGATTCCAGCGGTACGGCCAGCCGCAGCGTCATCAGCGTCACCGAGATCAGCGAGACCTGGGGTGGGCAGATCACCCGCAAGGCGATCATCGCGCTGGTGGTGTTCGTCCTGTTGACGATGGTCTACATCGCCATTCGATTCGAACGCGATATGTCGATCGCCGCCATCGCCTCGCTGTTCTTCAACCTGATCGTCACCGCCGGCATCTATTCGATCGTCGGCTTCGAGGTGACGCCCGCCGCGGTGATCGGTCTGCTGACCATCCTGGGCTACGTGCTCTACGACAACGTCGTGGTGTTCGACAAGGTCGAGGAGAACACCCGCGGTGTTCTGCATCTGACTCGGCGCACCTATGGTGAACAGGCCAATCTCGCCGCCAACCAGACGCTGATGCGCTCGATCAACACGACGGTGATCGGCATTCTGCCCATCGTCGGCATGCTGGTGATCGCGGTCTGGCTGCTCGGTGTGGGCACGCTGAAGGACCTCGCGCTGGTGCAGCTGGTCGGCATGATCGTCGGCGCCTACTCGTCGATCTTCTTCGCCGTGCCGCTGCTGGTGTCGATCAAGGAACGCTTCGGCCCGGTGGCCGCGCACACCCGTAAGGTGCTCGCCAAGCGCGCCGCCGGCGATACCGGCCGCACGGGTGAGGCGCTGGGTCGTCGCACCTCCGGTGCCCCGGTCGCGACCCGCACCCGCGACAGCGGTTCCGCCGCACCGAGACCCGGTGCCCGGCCCACCGGGAAGCGGCACAAGAGAACCCACTGATGAGGCGAAGGGGGTCGGATCGCGTGCGGCGGACGCTCCGGCGGACATTCGGTGTGATCGCGGCCGGGGCACTGCTCACCGGGGTGATCGCGGGTTGTTCGAGCAAGAACCAGGTGCCATCCATCGGATATGCCGTCGACGCGGTGCCGGCCACCTACAACGGCGGGAGTTCGGCCGGTGTCGCGGGCGGCTCCGCGGCGCTGTTCGCCCGCGTGCTGACCGGGTTCTACTACACCGGTCCGGACGGCCAGCCCGTCGCCGACACCGATGTCGGCACCGCGAACGAGGTGGCCGGTGAGGCGCAGACCATCCGGTACCGGCTCAACCGCGACGCGGTCTATTCCGACGGCGTACCCACCTCGTGCGATGATCTCGTGCTCGAATGGGCCGCGCGCAGTGGGCGATTCACCAAACCGGGCCCGGGCGGCGCGATTCCGCTGTTCGACGCCGCCTCCACCACCGGCTACTCCGATATCGAGCGGGTCGAATGCCAGCCCGGATCCAAGGACGCCACCGTCGTGTTCCGGCCCGATCATCACTTCCTGGCGTGGCGGACGCTGTTCAACGCCGGGGATCTGATGCCGTCCCATATCGCGGCCAAGGCCGCGGGTGTGCCGAATGTGGTGGCGGCGGTGCAGTCCGGCGACCAGGCCGCATTGGACCGGCTGGCGCAGTTCTGGAATACCGGCTGGAATCTGAAATCCGGTGACATCAACGCCGACCTGCTGCCGTCGTCGGGGCCGTATCGCATCGAGTCCTACAGCGACGGTGACGGTTTGGTGCTGGTCAAGAACGACAAGTGGTGGGGCAACAAGCCCGCCACTCCCCGAATCGTGGTGTGGCCCAAGAACGCCGACCTGAAGAAGAAGATCTCCGACAACTCCGTCGAGGTGGTCGACATCGGCGCAGGCTCGGTGAAAGACCTGGGCCTGAACAAGTTTTCGGTGAATCAGGAACCGGGCCGCGGCGCCGAGCAGTTGGTGCTGTCCACCGCGGGCGTCTTCGCCTCCGCCGATGCCCGGCGCGCGTTCGCACTGTGCGTCCCGCGGCAGGCGTTGTTCGACACGCTGGGACATCCGGGTTTCGACAACAAGTCCGGCCTGGGATCCGGCCCCCTCGATTCCCGGACGGTCCAGGCCGATTCGGTGTACTACCCGGCGATCACGGGTCCGGCGGACAAATACCGCGCGGGCGACGCGCCGGGCGCGCAGCGCGCCCTGTCCGCGGCCGGGGTGGCCAATCCGACGATCCGGATCGGCTATCGCAGTCCCGACGACCGTCGTGCGCGCACGGTGGCGATGATCGCGGATGCCTGCAAGGCGGCGGGCGTGACCGTCGTCGACGCCGGTGCGGCGGACTTCACGCCCGCGGAACTGGGCGCCGGCAAGGTGGATGCCGTACTCGGTGGCACCGCGGCCGCCGTGGGCCCCGCCGGTTCCCTGCCGGGGATCGAGGCGACCGCTGCGTTGCGCACCGGCCAGGGCGCGAATTTCGGGCGGTTCGGCAACGGGCGTTACGATGCGATCGCGGATCAGCTTGCGGCGGACGACAATTCGGTGACGGTGTTGAATCTGGACACCGAGGCCGAGAATCTGCTGTGGAACGAGATGCCGTCGATCCCGCTGTTCAACACGCCTCGGACCGTAGCGTTCGGGAAAGGGCTGGAGAACGGGGTCGCGAGCCCCACCAAGGCCGGTGCGGGCTGGAATATGGACCGCTGGGTGTTGCGGCGGTGAGCGTCCTCGGACGCTGGATGAGGGAGCGGGTGTAGATGAGTAAGCACACGATGGTGGAAACGGCCGAAACCGCGGAGGAGAAGGTTGCGCGGACCGCCGAGGTGGTCGGGCGACTGACGCGCTGGCACGACGATTTTCCCACCCCCGGTGTGCGTTTCGCGGATCTGACCCCGGTATTCGCCGATGCCGAAGGCTTCCACGCGGTGATCGAATGCCTGGCCGCCTGTGCTCCCGACGCCGATCTGGTGGCCGGCGTGGACGCGCGCGGATTCCTGCTGGGCGCGGGTGTGGCGGCGCTGCTGGGGACCGGGGTCGTGGCCGTGCGCAAGGGTGGCAAGCTGCCGCCACCGGTGCTCTCGCGTGAGTACACCCTCGAATACGGCTCCGCCGCACTGGAAATTCCGGCCGACGGCATCGACCTCGGTGGCCGCAAGGTGCTGCTGCTCGACGATGTCCTCGCCACCGGCGGCACGCTGGCCGCCGCGGCGGAACTGTTCCGCAGTGCCGGGGCGCAGGTGGTCGCGACCGCGGTGGTACTCGAGATCGGCGAGCTCGGCGGGCGCGCTCGCCAGGGCGAATACCCGCTGACTTCGATCGTGCAGGTGTAAATCGCGTGTCGGTTGTGGGGCCCGCGCGGGGGTCGTTATGCTGACGTGCGGCAAGGGGGCCCGGATGAACGACCGACGGACGATCGCATGAACGAGTACCGCAGTGCGCGCGACAATGCCGGAGCAGGAGGCGCCGACCGGTGGTGGCGATGAGCCGTAGTCGGCGTACCCGAATCGGGGCCGCTCTGGCGGGCGCGGTGGGCGTGGCGTTCATCGTCGGCGCCGCGACCGCCGCGGCTACTCCTTCGGTGGCGCTGCGCGGCGGCGCCACCGTCACGGCCCGGGTCACGGGGGAGAAGGCCGGGCAAACCTGCCGGATCACCGGCTCGGATATCGATATGCCCTGGCGTACGGTCGGTTCGGACGGCTCGGTGGAGCTGGACAGCGGACCGGTCTCGTCCGGACGCCACAGCGCTCGCGTCGTCTGCCGAGATCCGCGCACGGGCGCGGCCTCACAGCATGCGGTGGGTAAGGAAGAGGACGTCTTCACCGGGCATTGGGCCCCGGCCTTCGAATTCCTGCACCATCACCGGATGGAGTTCCTTACCCCGCACGAGCCCTGAGCTGGTTCGACCCCGGGCTGATCGAACACCGAGTCGATCCGCTTCCGGCGCCACTAGATCCGCGCCAGCAGCCGGGCGATGATCCCGGTCACCACGAGCCAGAACACCGCTGCCAGACCGTAGTTGATGATGATGTCCCAATCTCGGGAGCCGGTGTTGAACAGGCCCGGGAAGAACAGCGCCAGCGGTTCGGCCAACCCCTTGATGAAGGTGAAGAACCGGTTGGTCTGGTTGGCGTCGAAGACCTGCAGCAGGATGTAGACGATTTCGATCAGAGCGAGCACACCGCCGATCGTGCTGACGATCGCCGCCGGCCCACCCGTGCGGTTCGTGCCATAGGTTCTATATCTGTACATGCCGGCCGGATACCCGCCTGACGGCGTTGAACGCAGCCGATTTTGTCCAGAGGTCTGAACTTCTACAAATGTGAGCGCTGCTCTTGACAGGGGTGCGCCCGTGGGCGATGATTGAGTCATCGAAGAGAGCAGCGCTCACAAAAGCGAGGAGTAGTCATGAACGCCACCCGGTACATCGCGCCCACCGGCATCGACCCGATCATGAACCGGATGTTCAACGCCCTGCCGAAATGGGGCATCAGCGTGATGGGTTCCCGGCTGCTTGCCGTGCGCGGTCGCACCTCCGGGGAGTGGCGGACCACGATGGTCAACGTCCTGCAGGATGCGGACGGAACCCGGTATCTGGTCGCTCCTCGCGGTCGTACCCAGTGGGTCCGCAATATCCGCGTCGCCGGCGGCGGAGAGTTGCGGCTCGGGCGCAAGACCGAGGTGTTCACGGTGACCGAGGTCGCCGATGCCGACAAGGTACCCGTGCTGCGGCTGTACCTGAAGAAGTGGGGCTGGGAGGTCGGCAAATTCTTCGAGGGCGTGACCGCAAACGCCACCGACGCCGAACTCGCCGCCATCGCGCCCGGCTTCCCGGTCTTCCGAATCAACTGAGCCGCAACGGCTTCCGTCGCCGGTGACGCGTATCACCGGCGACATGATCTTGCGGCCCGCCTTTCGGTCCGCTAAAGTTGCCGAGTCTTGTTTCCGTTGATCGGAGTTCTGCCGTTGCTCTTCTGAGGTAGCCATCGCGTGGCCCGCATATCTGCGCGCCATTCCCGCCGCCCTCAGGAGCACGCATATGTCTATTTCGACTATTTCTCTGTCCGATCTCACCTTCGTATGGCCCGACGGCACCCCTGTGTTCGACGGTCTCGACGCGGTGCTCGGACCCGGCCACGTCGGTGTGGTGGGCAGTAACGGAGCCGGAAAATCCACGCTGTTGCGCCTGGTCACCGGGGAATTGCGCCCGGTGCGTGGTTCGGTGACGGTGGCGGGGCGGCTCGGATATCTGCGCCAGGATCTCGGCTTGGCCGCGGGACAGCGCGTCGACGCCGTACTCGGCATCGGCGAGGTGCGCGCCGCGCTGCATCGCATCGAATCCGGCGCCGGAACCGAGGCCGATTTCGAGCAGGTCGGAAACCGCTGGGATGTCGAGGAATCGGCGATCGCGCTGCTCGGCCGGCTGGGCCTGAACTACCTCGCCGACGATGTCGCGCAGCTGGATCGGCGCCTGGACACCCTGTCCGGCGGGGAGACGGTACTGCTCGGACTGGTGGCCGAACTGCTGCGCGAACCCGATGTGCTGTTGCTCGACGAACCCACCAACAATCTGGATTCCGCTGCGCGGCAACGCCTTTACGACGTGGTCGAGGGATTCTCCGGCACCGTGCTCACCGTCAGCCACGACCGCGAACTGTTGCGGCGGGTCACCACCGTCGCCGAACTGCGGCGCGGTGAGATCCGCACCTTCGGCGGGAATTTCGACGATTACGAGCAGATCATCGAGGCCGAGCAAGAGGCCGCGCGCGCGGCGATCCGCGATGCCCGCAGCGATGTGCGTAAACAGTCGCGCGAACTGGTGGAGGCCAGGATCAAACTGGACCGGCGCCAGCGCTACGGGCAGAAGATGTGGGACACCAAACGCGAGCCGAAGATCGTGATGGCCGAGCGCAAACGCCAGGCGCAGGTGTCGGCGGGCAAACTGCGCAACAACCACATCGCGAAAGTGGAGGACGCCAGATCGACCCTGGAGCAGGCCCAGGAACTGCTGCGCGACGATCGGGAGATCCGCGTCGACCTGCCGGGAACCAGGCTCTATCCCGGCCAGGACGTGGTGACGATGGAACAGGTGCGGCTGGCCAACGGACCGGTGGTCACGCTGCGGGTGAACGGTCCCGAACGCATCGCCCTCACCGGGCGCAACGGCGCCGGCAAGACGACCCTGCTGCACCGTCTCGTCGAGGAACCGCCGAAGGTGCCGTGGCGGCTGCTGCCGCAGCGACTCGACATCTTCGACGAGCGGCTGTCGGTCTTCGACAACGTCTCCGCGGCGGCGCCACACGCCGGCGCCGAGCAGATCCGCGCACAACTGGCGCGGTTCCTGTTCCGCGGCGCCGACGCCGATGTCGCGGCCGGGGCGCTGTCGGGCGGCGAGCGGTTGCGGGCCGCGCTGGCGATGCTGCTGCTCGCCGAACCGGCGCCGAAACTGCTGCTGCTCGACGAGCCCACCAACAACCTCGACCTGCCCAGTCTCCGCCACCTCGCCGAGGCGCTGACCAGCTTCGAGGGTGCGCTGATCGTAGTCAGCCACGACCCGCGCTTCCTCGATGAGATCGGCATCACGCGCCGCCTCGAATTGACCCCGGACGGGTTGGTGGATGAATCGGACTCCGGAACCGGTTGAACGAACGGGGTGCGTCGGGCCGGACCGGTGCGCCTTGGGGAAAACTCCTACTAAAGTGGGTGTTCTGGGCTGTTGAAGCGGTCGGCTAGGGTGTGGCGATCGAGGCGTGAGAGGTGGTGGCATGACTCAGCATCTGGAGAAGGCGAATGCCGGGAATTCGGCAGCTGGTGATGCCGCGCCGGCTGCCGCACCGGCGGCTCCGCCGGCCACCCCCGCCGCGCCGCGTCCGGCGGCGTCGAAGTCGGGCGCCGACCGGAGCGGGCAGCCCGCGGCGCCCTCGCCGCGGAACATGCCGATGAAGCAGCCGGGTACGTCGGCGGCGGTGCCGAGTTCGGCCTCGCGCCGGGTGCGGGCCCGGCTGGCCCGCCGGATGACCGGGCAGCGGGGTATCGCCGCGGTCAAGCCGGTGCTGGAGCCGCTGGCGACCGTGCACCGGGAGCTGTATCCCAAGGCGAATCTGCAGTTGCTGCAGCGCGCCTTCGACGTGGCCGACGAGAAGCATTCGCATCAGTTCCGCAAGTCGGGCGACCCGTACATCACCCACCCACTGGCGGTGGCCAACATCCTCGCCGAACTGGGGATGGACACCACCACGCTGGTGGCCGCTCTGCTGCACGACACCGTCGAGGACACCGGCTATTCGCTGGACGAGCTGACCGCGGATTTCGGATCCGAGGTGGCGCATCTGGTCGACGGCGTGACCAAGCTGGACAAGGTCAACCTCGGCGCGGCCGCGGAGGCCGAGACGATCCGCAAGATGATCATCGCGATGGCCCGCGATCCCCGGGTGCTGGTGATCAAGGTCGCCGACCGGCTGCACAATATGCGCACCATGCGCTTCCTGCCGCCGGAGAAGCAGGCGAAGAAGGCGCGCGAAACGCTGGAAGTCATTGCGCCACTGGCGCATCGGCTCGGTATGGCCACGGTCAAATGGGAGCTCGAGGATCTGGCGTTCGCGATCCTGCACCCCAAGAAGTACGACGAGATCGTGCGGCTGGTCGCCGACCGCGCACCGTCGCGCGACACCTACCTGGCGCGGGTGCGGGCCGAGATCGTGAACACGCTGGCGGCGAGCCGCATCAACGCCATCGTCGAGGGCCGGCCCAAGCACTACTGGTCGATCTATCAGAAGATGATCGTCAAGGGTAAGGATTTCGACGACATCCACGACCTGGTCGGCATCCGGATCCTGTGCGACGAGGTGCGCGACTGCTACGCCGCCGTCGGCGTGGTGCATTCGCTGTGGCAGCCGATGGCGGGCCGGTTCAAGGACTACATCGCCCAGCCGCGCTACGGCGTCTACCAGTCGCTGCACACTACCGTGGTGGGACCGGACGGCAAACCGCTGGAGGTGCAGATCCGTACCCAGGACATGCATCGCACCGCCGAATTCGGTATCGCCGCGCACTGGCGCTACAAGGAGACCAAGGGCAAACATTCCGGCGACGTCGCCGAGGTCGACGATATGGCCTGGATGCGGCAGCTGCTGGACTGGCAGCGGGAGGCGGCGGATCCGGCCGAGTTCCTGGAGTCGCTGCGGTTCGACCTGAAATCCCCGGAGATCTTCGTGTTCACGCCGAAGGGCGATGTGATCACGCTGCCGCAGGAGTCGACTCCCGTCGACTTCGCCTACGCGGTCCATACCGAGGTGGGCCATCGCTGCATCGGCGCGCGCGTCAACGGGCGGTTGGTGGCGCTGGAACGGCAGCTGGAGAACGGTGAGGTCGTGGAGATCTTCACCTCGAAGGCGCAGAACGCCGGCCCAAGCCGGGACTGGCAGAACTTCGTGGTGTCGCCGCGGGCGAAGGCCAAGATCCGGCAGTGGTTCGCCAAGGAACGCCGCGAGGAGGCGCTCGAGGCCGGTAAGGAGCAGATCTCCAAGGAGGTCCGTCGCTCCGGTCTGCCGCTGCAGCGGCTGATGAGCGTGGACGCGATGTCCGCATTGGCGCACGAACTGCACTATGCCGACATCTCCGCGCTGTACGCGGCGGTGGGCGAGAACCAGGTCTCGGCGCACCACGTCGTGCAACGCCTGATGGCGCAGCTCGGCGGCGTCGGCGACGTGGAAAACGAACTGGCCGAACGGAGTACGCCGTCGACGCTGCCGGCGCGGCAGCGCACCATCGGCGATGCCGGGGTCGAAATCCCCGGCGCTCCCGGTACGGTCGCGAAGCTGGCCAAATGTTGTACACCGGTGCCGGGCGACGAGATCATGGGCTTCGTGACCCGCGGCGGCGCGGTGAGTGTGCACCGGACCGACTGCACGAACGCGGATTCGCTACGCGCGCAACAGGAACGGATCATCGAGGTCAAATGGGCGCCCTCGCCGTCGTCGGTCTTCCTGGTGGCGATTCAGATCGAGGCGCTGGACCGCACCCGGCTGCTGTCGGATGTGACCAAGGTGCTGGCCGACGAGAAGGTCAACATCCTGTCCGCGTCGGTGATGACCTCCGGTGACCGGGTGGCGATCAGCAAGTTCACCTTCGAGATGGGCGATCCGAAGCATCTGGGTCATCTGCTGAACGTGGTCCGCAATGTGGAGGGCGTCTACGACGTCTACCGGGTGACCTCGGCGGCCTGATCCGCCGGGGGCAGCTCCGCCTGGGCACGCGACAGCTGTACCGCGGCCACGCACATCACCAGCACGGAAGCGATGACGACGATCGTGCCGATCGTGCCGGTCCGCAGTCGCTCGTCGAGCACGGTGAGGCCGAGGAAGGCCGCGCCGAGCGGTTCGGCGACGGTGAAGGCCGGCAGCGAGGCCGACAGCGCCCCGACCTGGTAGCCGCGCTGTTGCAGATAGAGCCCCACGATGCCCGCGGCGACCAGGGTGTACAGCTGCCAACTGGTGAGCGCCGTGCCGAGTCCGCGCCCGAACAGATGGATGACGTGCTGGGTGAGCGCGGCGGAGACGCCGAACAGCAGACCGGCCGCGGTTCCCAGCATGAGCGCCTGCAATCCGGTCACCCGGACCACCACCGCCACCACGACCGCGGCGGCGACCACGCCGAGAACCAGCACCAGCGGCCACATCCAGGTCGACCACGGCGCATCGGGGATGCCCTCGGTGGGGTCGCCGACGACGAGGAAACAGGCCAGCGCGGCCGAGAGGGCGATCGCGTGTGCCCACATGACCGGCGAGACCGGGCGGCGGCTGTAGTGCGCGGCCAGCGGCAACGCGAAGACCAGGGCCGTCACCAGGATCGGCTGCACGATCAGTACCGATCCCAGCGCGAGCGCCACCACCTGGAAGATGAAGCCGCCGGCGTCGCCGATGATGCCGGCCCACCAGCGCGGATTGCGAACGAGCTGGGCTACCAGCGCGTCACCGGCCGGCACGTCGGCCGCCGCGCGTTGCTGGGCGACCGCCGACACGGCGAACAGCAGGGCGCCGACGAAGGCGCAGACGACCGCGGCGACGGGAAAGTTGCTCACCCGATCAGTCTGCCGTCCGCGACCGGGTGCCCGGCATCGGGGACCGGTCTGCCGATCCGAGGGGGTGTGGTGACGGCGCTGCGAGACCGCGGAACCGCGATGGCTGTATCGGAATAGGCGGAATGTGCGCTACGGGCGAATGGCAATTGTTCGGCAACACATTTCGGGCCGCTGTCCGCAGTGGCGGCGAGTTGCCCTCCGCCGGGCGCGAATTGCGCATTCGCCGCAAATTTGCCGAGGCTCATACCGACTCTCGGTGCCGGTCGGCCGGTCCGGCCGCGGCGAATCCTTCGCGCAGGTAGGAAGGTTCGCGGGCGGCGATCGAGGATGTGCTCACGCGCCGACGGGGGCCTGCACTCCGAGCCGGATTCTGTTACGGTTTATTGCGTTTCGGGGCGCGCGCGATGTTCGGCGACAACTCGAATCCACATGATGATCGCCGGACGGGTCGCAGTGGCACTCGACCCTCAGAACTGTTGCAGACAGCGGGTTTAAAGGGGGTCAGATCATGCTGACCGTGCTGACATGCTCGGCGGCGACCGTACCGGTCGCGTCGGGTCCTCATTGCGGATTTCGCGCATCCACATCCGCGCCGGCCCTCGATTCGGCGTTCGAGATACCCCCGTTCACACCCGTTGACCTGCCTGGATGTGGTATTGCCCGAATCTCGGCGGCCTCGGACGGCGCGTCGAGTTCGCCGAATTCGTCGGGTACGGGACAATTTCCGTTCGGGAAGGGCCTCGGTGACGCCGCACCCGGTGGTGTGCCGTTGGCGACGTCCCATGGCGGTACCGCTGACAACAACTACCCGTTCTCCACGAACTGATCGCCGAGAGGGTCCGACGATGCTGCACGACGTGCCCGGCTCCGCGGGGATGAGGGAATGTTGAAGCCGTACAAAGAAGTCCAACGGTGGTTCCCGGCGCTGGAACCCGAACATGCCGTTCCCGCGGCCGCGCCGGGAGAATCCGACGCCGTCGACGACGAGGCGGAACCTGGAGCGGCGCGGTACCCGCACTACATCCGTGACACCGAGCCCGAGCCGTTCGACATTCCGTTCGCCGACGAACCGGCCACCCGGCGCAGCGAATTCGTCGGGGGCTGGACCGACTGGGTCGGCAGCCACGCACCCGGGCCGGACGACGACTACCCGGTCCACGAGGGTGAGGTACTGCGCCTGCCCCGCGACGCCGAGACCGGCGACGGCCGGGCTCGTGGCCGCCGCCGGACCCGCCCGGCCGGTGCCGACGGCGACGATGCGGAGGGATCCGGGGCGCGCTCACCGGGCGACGACGCGGACGAGCGCGACGATGTGGACACTCCCGAGTGGATTCTGCCGCCCCGGCGCGAACACGGCGACGGCGCCGCCGGCCGGATCGTGCGCCGCGCCCCCGGCCCGGCCTCACCGGCCCTGCGCGACTACATCCGCCCGAGCCGGCTGCGGGTCGCGCTCGTCCTCGCGGTAGCCCTGTTATTGCTGGTCGCCGCAGGCGGTTTCGCCCTGTACGTGCTGCGCTCCGGTCACGACGGAAAACAGTCGGTGGCGCCGCTGCCGGCGCGCCCGGCCGTGGGTGACGACGCGCCGATGCTGCGGCTCACCTCGGCGTTCGGCGCCGATTCCGGCCCGCGGGTGGGTTCGGCCGGGCACTGCCCGACCGAACGGTCCGCGCGCGTGGTGCGCGGCGCCGAGGTCGGCGGCACCGATTCCGGGCCGGACGCGATCATGTGGTTCCAGCACGCCTTCTACGTCGAACGCTCGGCCGAGCGTGCGCGCGAGGTGGTGGCGCCGGATGCGGTGGTCTCGCCGGCGCCGGTGATCCAGCGCGGCATCGCCTCGGTGCCGCTGGGCACCGACTATTGCGTGCGGGTGGTCACTTTGGACGACAACAGGTATTCGGTGGAGGTGACCGAACGGCGGCCGGGCGCGGCCCCCGCCACCTACGACAAGCAGTTGGTGACCACCGCGGTGGTCGGCGGCCGCACCCTGATCACGGGCATCACGGCCGGGTAAGAGGAGAGCTGAGATGGGACAGGACTGGAGCCGATGGCTCGACGAGACGTCCGACGCGGACGTCGCGGCGGGCTCGCGACCGCGTGGACGGGCGCCGGTGGTCCGGTTACGCAAGGGGCGGCGTGACGACGGCGAGGGCGGCGGCCTGCCGCGTCCGATCCTGGTCGTTGGCGGCTGCGGTGGCGCCGGAACCACCACCACCGCACTGGGACTCGCGGGTGAACTGGGCGCGGAGGCGGCGGCCGTCGCCGTCGACGCCACCGTGGCCGGCAGCGATCTGGCCCTGCGCGGCGCCGACGAACATCTGAGCCCGATCAGTCTGCAGCAGTGGCTGTACGGCCGCGGTGACGACGAACCGGCGCCGCTGAAGGAATGTCTCTCGCAAGCGAGCTCCGGTATCGGCCTGCTGTGGCGCGACGCCTCCCCGTTGCGCCGCCGCGCCACGTATCTGACGGTGGCCCGGGCCGTCGCCGACGCCGGGTACACGCCGGTGTACGACGGCGGCAGCCCGATCGCCGCCCGTCAGCTGCGGCCGCTGCTCGAGGACGCGGAAGTGGCTCTGGTGCTGTCGATTCCGGCGCGTGCCGACGCCGCCAATCGTTTGCGGGTCACGCTGGAATGGCTCGACGACGAATTCGGCGGTCACGCCGAGGGGCAGGGTGGCGGCATAGTGGGTGACACCACCATCGTGATCTCACATCAATTGCCCGGCAACAACTCTCGGGTGGCCGACCATCTGCGCGAACACCTCACCGGCTGGGTGCGCGACATCCGCGAGATCCCGTACGACACCCACCTGGCGCGCGGAGAGCTGGTGCGCCACAACGCACTCGATGCCGAAACCCGGAGGGCGTACCGGCGGCTGCTCAGCGGGATGGCATCATGACCGCGGCCATGAAGGAACCTCGCTCTTCCGAAAACCCGCCTGCGGCAGGCGTTGTCGCACCGGCGGAGTCTCGTCGCGCACCCATCTGGGACCGTCCGGTACCGGGCGCCGGACGTGCGCCGCTGGTGTGGTTGCTGGGGGTGCACGGCGGCGCCGGAGCCAGTACCCTCGCGCATGTGCTTGCGCCTGCGGCGGATTCGCACCGGCGCTGGCCCGGTGTGTTCGAACGCGAATCACCTTTCGTGGTGCTGGTCGCCCGCGAGACCATCGCCGGGCTGACCCGCGCCCATGATCTGCTGCGCCAGCACCGGGCCGGGCTCGCGGGGCCGAGCGAGGTGCTGGGCCTGGTGACCGTGGCCGCGCGCCCGGGCCGGATCCCGGCCGAGATCCGGCGCTACCGCGATGTGGTCGGCGCATTGGCCGGGGAGGTGTGGCAGATGCCCTGGATCGAGGAGTGGACGCTGGTCGAACCCGATCAGCTGCCGGTGTGGTCGCCCAGCGACCCGCCGCCACAGCAGCGCAAACGCAAACTCGATCCGCTGCAAGAAGTTCCGCACGAGGTGGACGCGCTGGGAATGAGCATCGTCGACCTCGTGCGGGAGACGGTCGGCGCCGGTTCGCAACAGGAGGAGCAACGATGATCGTGCCCGGACGTTGTGCTGCCGCGAACACGCCGACAGCTGTTTCCGACGGTGTACCTCCGGTACCCGGCTTTGTATTCCGATCACCTATTGAGAAGGACGCTCGATGAGTACCATCCTGGCCGCTGTACACGAGACGTACGGCGTTGTTCTCGCTCAGGTCGGGAATCCGACACCCGAGACGCCGCCGGCCGCCGACAAGCTCATGAAACTGGTGCGCTACTTCACGTGGTTCGTGCTGCTGTCGGGCATCTTGGGCATCACCTACGCCGGTGGCCGCTTCGCCTGGGAGAAGTGGACCGGTGGCGGCCTGGAATCGCCGAAGATGGTGGCGGGCGCCATGATCGGCGGCATCGTCGCCACCAGTGCGGGCACGATCATGAACGCAGTCATCGGATCGTGAGGGGCGCCGCGATCGTGCTGGCCTACAAGCAGATGCCCGCGGACGTGATCGAACCGATCATGCAACTGATCAACTGGTTACTGTGGTGCGTGCTGTTGCTGTGCCTGGCCTGGATGATCATCTCCGCGGGCCGGCTGTGGTCGGCGATGCGCGACGACATGGCCGTCAACGACGCCTCGCACGGCATCGTGATGAGCCTGCTCGGCGCCATCGTGGCCAGTTCGGCGAGTGCGATCGCATTGACCCTGCTTCCTGCGTGAGCCGGTGACAGATTTCCGTATGCACGCCGACGACACCACGGCGACAACAACATTCGACGAAACGACATTCGACGACGACCTGCGACGGGAGGTGACGGTATGAGTAACAAGGACACCTACGACGAGCGCAGCGGCGTCTCCTTCGGCGTCATCGTCTCCGCTGCCGTGATCGCCCTGATCGTGATCGTCGGCGTCTTCGTCTACGTCGGCCGCGACACCTCCTCTTCCGGCGCCCGGAAAGCGGATCCGCCGCCCTCGCCCGTCGCGGGCTCGGGCGCGACCGGATTCGCCGGACCCGATACGGATCTGTTCGGCCGGCGAGTCGATATTCCCAACAACCCTGCGGGACAACCGCTTCCGCAGAATTCCGCGCAGCAGCACAGCTCGTCGGATTCGGACTGGCTGACCGCGGCACCCGCCGGCACCACCGAACCGCGCGGCTGGCAGCGGGTCTACGGCGCCTCGGTGCCGTTCTCCACCAGCGACGGTCCGACCCGGATCGACGACAAGGGGCTGGCCGTCGGCTATTCCCACACACCGCAGGGGGCGGCATTGGCGGCGGCGCAGATCACCTATCGGCTCAACGCGCGGCCCGGCGACCGGGATCTGTA
Organism: Nocardia sp. 852002-51101_SCH5132738; assembly: GCF_001665695.1. Taxonomy (NCBI): domain Bacteria; kingdom Bacillati; phylum Actinomycetota; class Actinomycetes; order Mycobacteriales; family Nocardiaceae; genus Nocardia; species Nocardia sp. 852002-51101_SCH5132738. The sequence goes on from NZ_LZML01000024.1 coordinate 24,035, forward strand.
CGTGCGCCAGGTGCGGGTCTCGGCCCAGCAGATCGCGGCCTACGACAAGGCGCGCGGTGACGGCAAGCTGCCCGATCAGCAGCCGGCGCGGATCACCAAGTACCTTGTCGCACCCGATGCGTTCCAGATCGAGAACTACGCCGACGATATGGCGATCGTGCGGCTGGCCGCCCGCGGGCCGAACAACGACGGCAAGCAGGTGTGGGCGGCGATCCGGCTGATCATGGTGTGGGACAACGGGGATTGGCGACTCAAACCCACCGACACCAGAGCCACGCCGAGTGAATACGTCGACACCCTGCAGGGGTGGACCCGATGGTGAGCACAGCGTTTTCGAGAAAGGCACGAGAGTCAGCCGATGGTCCGGATCGATTCCCTGCGACGCATCGAGGAGTGGATCTCATGGTGAGGCGCATCGTCACGATCCTCGCGGTCGTGTTCACCGTCATGATCGCGACCCCGACGGTGGCCTACGGGCAGACCTACGGATTCGACCAGACCTGTAACGAGATTCACGACGATCTCGACGGTCTGGGCTTGCCCGGCGTATCGCTCGGCGACGCCGCCTCCGCGGCGTGCAAGGCCGGCAACGCCGCCACCCATCCCGGTGACGCCGCGAACGCGGTGAAGGACAAGGCGTGGGATTCCACCTTCGGCAAGGTGGTCGACTCGTTGATGAACGGTCTGGGCGAGGCGCTGATCCTGGCGCTCACCTTCTGGATGAAGGTGCCCAACGATCGCATCAGCGACGGAGGAGCGCTGTTCCAGAAGATCAACGACTACACCTATCAAGCGCAGATTCTGCTGCTGATCGTGTCGGTGATCCTGTCCGGCGCCAGACTCGCCGAAGCCAGACGCGGTGCGGCACTGAGCGAGGCCGCGGAATCGTTCCGGATGTTCGCCCGCGTGGTCTTCAGCTCCTGGATGCTGGGTGCGGTGGTGGTCGCGGGTACGCAGGCATCGGACCGCTTCTCGCAGTGGGTGATCGAGGACGCCACCAACGGCAATGCTCGCAGCCTCGCCGAGTTGATGGTGAAAACCTCCAAGCTGCAAGCCTTTTCGCCCGGCCTGGTGCTGATCATCGCGATCGTCGGCCTGCTCGGCGCGCTGGCGCAGATCGTGCTGGCTATCGTGCGCCAGGGCATGCTGGTGGTGGCCGCGGGTGTGTTGCCGCTGGCCGCGGCGGCGTCGGGCACCAGTACCGGCCGCCAGGCGTATCCGAAGCTGATCGGCTGGATCATCGCGTTCATGCTGTGGAAACCGGTGGCCGCGATCGTCTACATGATCGCCTTCGTCACCGCCGGTGACACCAACTCGACGACTCCGACCTCGGGTCTGCCGGACGCCGACCAGGCGCAGCGGATGCTGGTCGCGATCGTACTGCTGTGCAGTGTCGCCTTCGTCCTGCCCGCGCTGATGCGGCTGGTCACCCCGGCGGTGGCGATCGCCGGCAGCGGTGGATCCGGCCTGGGCGCCACCGGAGCGGTGCTGCTGGGAGCAGCCGCACTGGGCGCGGTGGGTACCAAGGCGGTCGGCGTGCGCACCCAGGCGGCGGCGGGAGCGCCGGGATATGTGGGGCGCAACGGAGGTCAGCGTCCGCCCGGCGGTACCGGTCGCGGCGGCAGTCCCCGGCCCGTTCCGCCGCGCGGCCCGCGCCCCGGCGGCGGTGGCGGGGGTCAGCAGGCGCCCGCGAGTCCACGCGCACCCGGCGGTGCCGCGGCGGTACCATCCGGCGCGTCGCGAGCCATGAACAACATCGCGACGGCCCGGGCCGCGGGCGCGCACCTCAACCGCGCCGACGAAGCCATGGGCGATATCGCCGGTGACCGCTGGACCAACCGCGCACCCGACCTCGGCAGGAGCACCATCCCGCGATGACGACGACCGACACCTACGAGCGCCGCTCGTACGGGCTGTGGCAGAAGCCCCGCAGCGCAGGCCTTTTCGGGTTGCGCTGGGGGGAGACGGTGCTCGGCTTCGTCGTCGTCATCACCGCCCTGATGACGGCGCTGGTCGCCGGGCCGAAACCGGCGCTGTTCGTCGCGATCATCGGTGTGGTCGTGATGGTTCCACTGGTGTGGCGGACGGGGGGCCGCTCCGGTTACGAGACGGGATTGATGATGTTCCATTGGTTGCGCGGCCGCAGCAAGGGCGAGCACGTCTATCGCGGCGGCCGGTTCTCCCGCATCCCCGGCGGCGTCGCGCGCCTGCCCGGACTGATGGCGCCCTCGCGGCTGTACGAGGGAATCGACGCCGGCGGCTACAGCTTCGGCATGATCCACCTGCCGCAATTCGCGCAGTACACGGTCGTGCTCCGGGCTTGGCCGCAGGGACACGAGGCGGTCGACCAGCCGGTGATCGATCGGTGGGTGTCCGCCTGGGGAACCTTCCTGGCCTCGCTGGGCCAGACCTCCGACATCGTCGCGGTGGTTCCGGTGATCGATACCGTGCCGGAGACCGGAAACCGTTTGCTCACCGAGGTTTCCACCATCACCCGGCCGGAATCGCCGGCGCTGGCGCAGCAGGTGATGTACGAGCTGGCGACCGAATTGCCGCAGGAGCGCGTGCAACTGCTGCCGCGCGTGGCGATCACGTTCAAGGCCACCACCGCCGAGCGACGCAAGAATCCGGCCGAGGAGGCCGTCGAGATCGGTCGCCGGCTGCCGGGGATCTGCGCGGCGCTGGCCGAAGCGGGCGTGCGGGCGCAGCCGATGTCGGCCGACGAGGTGATCTCGTTCATCCGTCGCAGCTACGACCCGGCCGCGCAGGCCGATCTAGAAGTGGCCGCCGGCGAGATCGGCGGGCACGGGCTGGATTGGGCCGACGCGGGCCCGATCTCGCACGAGGAACGCTGGGATCAGTTCATCCACGACGGCGGCCGCTCGGTCACCTGGGAGATGGACGCCGCACCCGAGGGCGCGGTCGACGAGCGGGTGCTGCAGCGCCTGCTGGCACCGAATCCGGAGGTCCCGCGCAAGCGGATCGCGATCGTCTACCGTCCGCATTCGGCCGCCGACGCCGCCGAGATCGTGGACGACGACTACAAGAACGCGCTGGTCGCGCAGCAGAGCGAACGGGGCGTGGTCTCCGCCTCGGCGACGCTGCGGGTGGGCGCCACCCAGCAGGCGCGTGAGGAACAGGCGCGCGGTCACGGCGTGACCCGATTCGGTGCGCTCGTCACCATCACCGAACCGCTGCGCGGTGATCTGCCGCGGATCGAAGCCATTACCCGCGACCTGTCCACACAGGCCCGGTTGAAGATCCGGCGTTGCTACCGCTACCAGGCGGCGGCCTTCGCGGCCTCACTCGGCTGCGGGGTGATCCTGCCGGAACACGCGAGTATTCCCAAGGCATTGGCGGGGTGAGCGCAGATGGCAGGTGAGCACGAGCCGCCGGTTCGCTACCGGGGCGAACCACCGCGCTACAGCGAACGGGTGGTGGATCCGGAGAACCCGGTCCAGGCCCGGCCGCGCACGCGCACGGGCCACGACGACGAATGGGGCATCGAGGCCTACGCGCCCGGCCTGCCCCGCTCGGAATACGGTGGCGCACCTGCCGATTGGGACGACGTACCGCTGCGCCCGGCGCGCCGGCGAGCACGACGCGAGGAGGGTGAGCGCACCCGACCGGACGCCGCCGCGCCCCAGGAACGCGGTGGGCGCGCGACGGGGCACTCGCGCACGGATGCCGGCGCGGACGGTTCGGGACGCACCCGAGGAACGGCTCCCCGGCGGGAGACCGAGCGTCGCCCGGCACCCGAACCGGACGTGAGCGGCGGTGCGCCGCACCGTGGTTCGGGCAGTGACCCGATCTCCGGCGAGCGAGGCTCGGGAAGTCCGCGGCGGCGCGGTGACGATGCGGCGAGGCCCGGATCCGCCGGGGGCGACCGTGCGATGCGGCGGGCCGAGTCGGAGCCGGGGCGTCGTCGTCCGGCGGACGGCGACCGAGACGGATCGGCCGGGCGCGACGGGAACCGCCGCGGGACCGGCGATGCGGGCGGCGCCCGCGGCCGTGCGGGCGGGGATGGGGTGGAGTCCGAGCGGAACCGGGGCGGCCGGTCGACATCGGAGTCGGCGCGCAACCGGTCCTACGGTGGCCGGGACATCGACCGGTCGAGCACGCACCCGGGCCGTGATACCGGATCGAACGGTGACGCGGCACCGCGAACGACCCTGTCCGAGAACGACGAGACGCGCGACGACGTCGCGACGACCCGCACGGCGACGCCGCGAGCCGGTCGCCGGGTCGTGGGCGCGGAGGACAGCGCGGACCGTGAAAGCCATGGCGCCGAGCGCGATACGGTGACGCCGACGACAGCGAGCGGCCTTCGACAGCAAGGGGCCGGCACGGCCGAGGAGTCCGGGCGGGACGGGAGCGCGGCCGGAGCGGTTCCGCCACCGCCCGGAGATGCGGACTCGCCGACCGCGACGCGCCCGGCGCCGAGCGACCACGACTCACCGGACCAGGGTGCGGACCTCGTGGACGGCGACCGCGCCGCTCGTGCCGAGGAGGCCGAGCGGGACGCCTCCACGGACCGCACCGGGTCCGCGCGCACCCGCGCGAGCGGTCGAGCCGGTGCGGCGGACGGCGCCGCCGCCGACGACCGGACCGCGGCACGCTCCGGCGGCGACACCGCGTCCGCGTCCCGCGTCGCCGACCACGATGCGCCGCACGACAATTCGGCCGGTGCCCGCACCCGGCGCCGGGTGAGCGGGCCGGAGGACCGGTCCGACGATCGAGAGATTTCCTATGCGCATGGCACCCCGCACTCGGCCGAGCTGCCGGCCGGATTCGACCAGGTATCGCCCGAGACGCGCGGAGGGCGCTACATGACCGGCGACTACGAGCCGGCGCCGCGGCGGAGTACGCGCACCGAATACAATTCGGGGTCGTCGCGCCGCCGGACGGAAGCGCCCGCGCGGCGATCCGGCCGGGGACAGCGCACGCTCCGTGATCGCAACGGCTCCAAAATGGCGTCCTACGAACAGCTTTCGCGGACCGCTCGTGCCGACGCCGAAGCGGGCAATCGGCGGGATCGGCGCAGTAAACCGGTCAAGAAGAAGAATCAGGGCCCGCCTCTGCTCGACGACGCGGCCCGGGCGCGGCTGGAGGCGGTGGCCCGCGAGGGCGCCGGATTGCGCGCCGCCTGGGCGGCGTTCCGGATTCGCACCGACGACCTGCGCCGCGTCAACGCCGCGGCCCGCATCGAATCGGTCGTCGAGGACGGATTCGACCGCGGCACGGCGCAATTGACCGATCGCGGCTATGTCGGCCCCGGCGGCGGCCGGATGAACGTGGTGGGCCGCCCGGTCGAATACCGGGCCACCACCGCGCAGGTCGCCGGACTGTGGCCGTGGTCGGTGGGCGCCGGCGCCCCGCTGATCGGCACCCCGCTCGGCTCGCATCTGCACACCGGCGCGCCGGTGTGCTTCGACCCGATGAACTGGTTCATGCGCGGCAGTTTCATCACCGCCCCGAGCCTGTTCGTGCTGGGGCTCAACGGTTTCGGTAAGTCGTCGCTGGTGCGCCGCATCGTGCTCGGCGGTGTGGCCCAGGGCATCACGCCGCTGATCCTGGCCGATGTGAAACCCGACTACCGCAAGCTGGTGGAGATGGTCGGCGGCCAGGTCATCGACCTCGGCTACGGCCACGGCAAACTGAATCCGCTCGCCGGTGGTGTGCTCGGCTCGATCGTGCCGCTGCTGGACGACCTGCCCGCACTGCAACTGCAGGTGACCCAGGAATTGCGGGCCCGCCAGGTCACGTTGATCGCGGGTCTGGTGGAACTCGTGCGCGGCGCCCGCGTGCGCGACTACGAGGAGACGTTGATCTCCACGGCGCTGCGCATCCTGTACCGCGAGGGCAGCGGCTTCGCTCCGGAATCGCCGCCGATCATGGAGGATCTGCTCGAGGTGGTGGTCGGCGGCGGCCAGGAGCTGATGCTCGATGCCGGCGCCGACAACGCCGAGGAATACCACGAGGCCACCAAGGGGCTGCGGCGGTCGCTGCGCGCACTGACCCAGGGACCGTTCGGCGCGGTCTTCAACGGTCAGACCACGACACCGATCGACACCTCCTCGGTGGCGGTCTGCATCGACGTCTCGCACATCCCGACCGGGGACAAGAAGCTCAAAGCCGGTGTGATGCTGGCCTGCTGGGCCGACGGCTTCGCCTCGGTGGAGGCCGCGCACGTCCTCGCCGACGGCAAACTGGGACCACAGCGCTACTTCCAGGTCGTCATGGACGAGCTGTGGCAGGTGCTGGGACTGGGCGACTTCATGGTCGACCGCGTCGACGAACTGACCCGTCTGCAGCGCGGCATGGCGACCTCGCTGATCATGATCAGCCACACCATCAAGGACCTGCAGTCGCTCGGATCCGAGGCCGCGATCGCCAAGGCGCTGGGCTTCCTGGAACGCGCGCGCGCCAAGATCTTCGGTGCGCTGCCGCCCGAGGAGATCAGCCGCCTGGACTCGACGATCCCGTTCACCTCCGCCGAGGAGGAGATGGTCACCAGCTGGTCGGCCCCGCAGGCGCTGACCGGCGAGGCGCTCAAACCCGGCCAGGCCCGACCGCCCGCGCCCGGCACCGGAAAGTTCCTGCTCAAGATCGGTGAGGATCGCCGCCCCGGCATCCCGTTCCATATGGAGTTCACCGTGTCGGAAAAAGAGAGCGGAATCCACGAGACCAACCAGCGTTTCAGCGAATTCACCGAATCCACGGCCCGGCGGGGCGACGAGGGGAGTGCCGCGTGATGCCGCACAGGTCATACCGAAGAGTGTCGCCGCAGGTGCGGAAGGCGGCGGTGGAGCAGGTCGTCGCGCTGACCGACAAACTGCGCAGCGAGTCGGAGGCCTGCCGGGTCGTCGCCGAACAGATCGGCGTGCACACCAATTCGGTGCGCAACTGGGTGCGTGCCGCGGAGGGGCCCAGCCTGGAACGGATGGACGCGGTGGCCCTGCGCCGCAAAGTGGCGCTGCTGCAGCAGCAGTTGGCGGCCGCGGCGGAAATGAATCGCACCCTGGTGGAAACCCTGAACGAAACCCGCCGCGCGACATGACGGGTGCGCGGTGAACGCGAAAACCCTCACCGCCCTCGTCCTCGGCGGTGTCGTCTCTCTGATCACCCTCGTGGTGGTGATCGTGTTGCCCTCCTCGGAGGATCCGTGCGCCGATCAGCCGACCGCGCCCGGTTCCGGCCTGCCGGACACCTCCGGCGCGCCGTGGGCAGCGGGGGCGCCGGAGTCGGGCTCCACCACACCGACCGCCACGACGGACCCGCGCGGCTCCACCTCCGCCTCCACCAGTGCCGCCGATATCCCTGCGGCACAGGCGAATCCGAGTGCGACCGGCGCGCCCTCGCTGGCCGCGGGGATCGCGCCGATCCGGCGCACCTGGCCGCTGCCGGGCGGATCCTTCACGGTGTCGGACACCTTCGGTGCGCGCGGAGGCACCCATCTCGGTGTGGATCTGGCCGCACCGGACGGCACCCCGGAGTTCTCGGTGGCGGACGGCGTCGTCGTCGCCGCCGGTCCCGCCTCCGGCTTCGGCAACTGGATCGTGATCGACTCCGTCGACGTCAACGGCCGTCCCTTCTCCGCCGTCTACGGCCACGAGTGGGCGAGCGGGGTGAAGGTGCGGGTCGGGCAGCGGGTGCGGGCCGGTGAGGAGATCGGCGCGGTCGGGTCGGCGGGCGAATCCTCCGGTCCGCATCTGCATTTCGAGATCGTGCCCGGCGGGCGCCTGACCGGCGGGCGTCAGATCGATCCGCTGCCGTGGCTCGACGGCGCGCTGACACCCAATGCCGGTGGCGCCTTCCCGTATTCGACGAACCCGCTGTGCAGCCGCGGATTCGGCAGCGCCGGCGGCGCGCTCGCCGACGGCAAGGTGCCGCCGGAGCTCGAAATCTGGTATCGCCGTGCGGGTTCGCTGTGCCCGGAGATCACCGCCTCGGTGCTGGCCGCGCAGGGCCGTCAGGAATCGGGATTCCAGCGCGGGCTCACCTCGCCCGCCGGCGCCGAGGGACTGGCTCAATTCCTGCCCACCACAGCGCGGGCCACCGATCCCGACGACGGGCGGCCGTATCTGCTCGACGCGGACGGCAACGGGGAGACCAGTCTGTGGGACGACGGCGACGCGATCATCGCTCAGGGGCGCTACATGTGTTCGATCGCCCATCAGGTCGAGCGGTGGATCGGCGAGGGCAAGGTGCACGGTGATGTGGTGCCGCTGTCGCTGGCCGCCTACAACGCCGGCGAGGGTGCGGTCCTCGCCTCGGGCGGGATGCCCAATCAGGTGGCCGCGCACTTCTCCGAAACCCGGCCCTACGTCACGAATATCCTCGCGATGGAGGCGCAGTACCGGGCGCCGGGGTCGATGGGCCGATTCCAGCCCGGTCACGGTTCGGCGGGCGCCGATATCCTCGCCGCGGCCCAGCAGTGGATGGGCACGCCGTACGTGTGGGGCGGCGGTGGCCCGCAGGGGCCGACCGGCGGTGGACTGGACGGCCCGGGGCTGACCTCGGCCGCGGTGTTCGCGGCGTCCTCGGGCGCGAAGACGTTGCCGCAGACCGCCGAACAACAGTGGGAGGCGGGGGCCGAGGTGCCGATGCGCAACGCGCAGCCGGGCGATCTGGTGTTCTCCCGCTTCGGGGTGCGCGGGCCGGCCGAGGTCGGCATCTACGCCGGCAACGGCCGGATGATCCGTTCCACCGACCCCTCGGGCGTGAGCGAAGCGCCCGTGCCCGGCGACGCGCGGTTACGGAGGGTGTTGTGACGGTACGACGATCGGGACACGCCGGGATCGCCGGATCGCCGGGAGTCGCCCGGCACCGACCGGGACCGATAATCTGGAGACAGCGTCCGGAGTTCCGGGCGCCGGGCCGCCGACCTACGGGACGGGCCGTCTACGCGAACCTGGTGGTGATGCTGGTGGTGAGCGTCGCACTGCTGTCCGGCTGCGCGGGCGGGTCCGAACGAGCCGAACCACCGGCGGCCACGTCGACTCCGCGTCAGCTCGAGGCCGCCCCGGCACCGGATCCCGGCACTCCCGACGGCGTCGCCGTCGCCGCGCTGCGCGAGATCTTCACCTGGTATCCGGCCACCGAGACGCAGGGCGCCTCGCTCGCCCGGGCCCGGAAGTGGCTGGGCCCCAGCCTGCTTCGCACACTCGACGCACCGCCGGGCGAGGAGACTCCGAAACCGACGCTGCGCTGGGCCGAATGGGGGCGTTCGGGTGTGCGCGTGGAAGCGTTCACCTTCGCATCCGGCGAGCAGGCCCCGGGCAACGGCGATTCGGACCACCAGCAGTTCAAGATCGGTATCGAGCAGACCGCCGTGCACACCGACGGTACCCGCGAGACGCTACCCCCCACGACGGTGATCGCCACCGTCGTCCGCACCCCCGACGGCTGGCGGCTCGACGGATTCCGTTGAGCCGCAGCCACATACTCGGTCATTCCAGGAGGCGAGATGGCGAAGAAGGTGAAGGACCCGGCCGATCCGGGACCGGACCTCGCGCTGTATCTGATCTACATCGGTTTCGCGGTGGTCGGCACCCTCTGGGGCGCACTGCATCTGGGCAACAAGCTGTCGACGGTGCCCCAGGACGTGCCGATCAATCCGATCGCCTGCATCGCGAAGATCGCGCGGGGACAACTGACGTGGCCGACCGCCTCCACGGTGATCGTGCTGCTCGTCGTGCTCGTCGTCGTCGGCATCGTGTTCATGCGGCGGGAGATGAAGAAGCGCCGCAGCCGCGGAAAACTGCCGGTTGACGACAAGGCCCAGTACATGGGGAGCGGCGGGGCGATCGCGGCACTCACCGAGGCCGGGGTGCGGGACAAGGCCCGGCAGCTGGGCGTGCGGCTCGGCTACGAGGATTCGCCCGGCGTGCCGATCGGTGTCGGGGTGATCGATGGTGTGATGCTGTTCGGTTCGTACGAGGATTTGCATCTCGACATCTGGGGCCCCCGCCAGGGTAAGACCTCCGCGCGGGTGATTCCGGCGATCCTGTCGGCGATCGGCCCGGTCCTCGTCACCTCCAACAAGCGCGATGTGGTCGACGCGACCCGAGATGTGCGGGAGAGCAAGGGTTCTCGCACGTTCGTCTTCGACCCACAGGGCGTCGCGGGTGAAGAGCACGCCCTCTGGTATTGGGATCCGCTGGGCTGGGTGGACGCCCGGCACGAAGGATGTGAGATGCGAGCGGCACGACTCGCAGGTCACTTCGCCGACGCCGACGACGGTGGCGAAGGTACCCCCGACAGCTTCTTCGACCCGGAGGCCGAAGATCTGCTGGCGGGTATGTTCCTCGCTGCCGCCGTAGCCAACCGGTCGATCACCCAGGTATGGGACTGGGTGACGGATCCGAGCGACACCGAATCCGTCCAGTTGTTGCGCGCCGCCGGGCACCATTACGTGGCCTCGGGTCTGGCACAGCAGTACAACGCCTCCGAACGGGTCCGTGACAGCATCTTCGGTACGGCGAAGAAGATGGTCCGCTGCCTGAAGTTGTCGAATGTGCACCAATGGGTCACGCCGGGCACCGATCGCTACGCGTTCGATGAATGGGACTTCCTGAACCGCAACGGAACCCTGTACTGCCTGTCGCTGGAGGGCCGCGGTTCGGCCGGCCCGCTGGTCAGTGCCCTCACCGAAGCGGTCGTCGACGTCGCGATGCGTAAGGCGACCCATGAACACATGGGCCGGCTCTCCATTCCGCTGCTCGCGGTGCTCGACGAGGCGGCCAACATCGTGCGCTGGAAGGATCTGCCGAAGCAGTACAGCCACTTCGGATCTCGCGGCATCGTCGTGATGACCGTCCTGCAGTCGTGGGCGCAGGGCGTGCGGTGCTGGGGTCAGGCCGGTATGGAGGCGCTGTGGGCGGCGGCCAATATCAAGGTCCTCGGCCCCGGCGTCGACGATATGGCATTCCTGGCGGCCCGTTCGGAGGCGATCGGCGACTACGACTCCATCTCGTCGTCGGTCTCGGAATCCAAAGGCGGCAAGAGTTATTCGCGTTCGCTGGGCTCCTCGCGGACCCTCAACGCGAACGCGCTGGCAACCCTGCCGCGCGGGCGGGCCGTGGTGTTCTCCTCGGGTGCGCCCGCGGTGCTCGTCCGGACCGTGCCGTGGTGGGAAGGGGAGTACGCTGCCGAGGTGCGCAAGTCGATCGAACAGCATGATCCGCAGCGTCGCACCACGATGAGCGACCTCGTGGGTGAGCGGACCGTCCTCGACGGCGGATCGATGCCCGGTGAGCCGCCCGAGACCTACGGACAGCCCGAGGAGGTTCGCCCGCTGTGAACGACCAGCCCCAGGACATGATCTACTCGAACGTGGTCGAGTTCGTGGAGAACTACCTCAGCCTCGTCTACCGGCGTCAGGTCACCGACCTCACCGATACGGTGTGGTGCCCCGAGTGGTGGAAGCACGCCGAGGCGGCCATGCGCCTCGAAGCACTCTGGCGCGCATGGGAGTACCTGCGCCAGGATCCGCAGACGGGGATGAGTGTGTGGTTCCTCGACCACGCGGACCCGCATATGGGGCGGTTGTTCGATCCGCGCGGGCCGTTCAAATACTGCAGTGTCCGCAACGGCCACAAGGATATGCTCAGCCCCCTCCCGCTCACCCCGCCGCAGCAGGGCATGTTCGGCGAACCCAGCAAGGCCGACCCGAACAAGGGCTGATCCGCGACCCGTCTCCGCGAGAACGACCGTCGCCGAAAACGACTGTGCCGCCACCCGTTCCGGGTCGGCGGCACAGTCGTGAGCGGGTTCGTCAGCGAGAACGATCGCGGCCGCGTTCGCGTTCGCGCATCCGCTCGTCGTGTTCACGCGCGCGGGTGACCCGCGGCGGTTCCTCCGGCCGGGTGCGGACCGCGGCCTGCGGCGGCTGCGCCTGACTGACGTCCATGAGCATGCGCACGGCCGCCAATTCCGGCGCCACCCCGACGCGGGACAGATGGGCGGCCAAGGCCTGGCGCCGCTCGGGGGAGTCGTAGCGGGTCAGTTCGCGTTCACGCGCCTTCTGCCGCTCGGCGGTGCGGGCGCCGCGCGCCACCCGGGAATGTTCCAGGCGGTCCTTCTCCAGCGAGATACCGCGTTCCAGGGCGGGCCGCTCGAGCATCCGGGCCAATTCCAGGTTGCGCGGATCCTTCGCCTTGGCTTCGCGAGCCTCGCGCAGCAACCGCTCCCGGGTCTCCTTGACCCGCTCCTGGGTGACCTTCACGCGCGCTTCGGCTTCTCGCTGACCACGTTCGCGGGTGCGCAGTGCGACCAGTGTCGCAAGCTGCAACATTTGCCTCATCAAAGCCGCTGTCTCGCGGCCGATGTCGTCGAGTTCCTCGGCCATTGCCTGCTCCCCGATGCTGCAGTTGTCTCTGTGGACGATTGTGGTGCTTCGTATCGGACTCCGCCACACGAACGGTCGATCCGTGGTGGCGGCGCCCCACCTTCAGCGCTGTCCGTTCTATGAGGTTACCAGCGCGGAGCAGGGCAGCCTAACCCCGGATCCGGTCCATCGCAGGCGGATCCGGGCCCGCGCCGGGGATCAGCTCAGCTGCATCGTCTTCACCGTGACCGGCTGCTTCGGCGCGCCGTCGCCGGTCGACGGGTCCTCGACGCCGTCCTTGGCGATGGCGTCGAGGGTCTTCAGCCCGGCCTCGTCGACGGTGCCGAAGATGGTGTACTGCGGCGGCAGCTGGGAATCGCCGTAGACGAGGAAGAACTGGCTGCCGTTGGTGTCGGGGCCGCTGTTGGCCATCGCCACCACACCACGCTTGTACTGCACCGGAACCCGCTGGGCGTTGGGGTCGCCGGGCGCGAATTGGTCGGTCGGGTACTCGTTGGGGAAGGCATAACCCGGCCCACCGTTGCCCTGACCGCTCGGATCACCGCACTGCAGCACCTTCAGTCCCTCGCCGGTGGTCAGGCGGTGGCAGGGGGTGCCGTCGTAGAACTTCTGCTGCACCAGGCTGACGAAACTGTTGACCGTGCAGGGCGATTCACCGGCGTTGAGCGAAATGCCGATCGGCCCCCGGTTGGTGTCGACGGCGACCTTCGGCGAGTCCGCGGTCGAGACCTCCGCCTGCTCGGGCTTGTGCACCGGTTTGGCGGCCTGGCCGGCATCGGTGTAGGCGCAGCTCACCGTCGCGGTCTTGGGCTTGGCCTCCGGCGGGGGAGCGGCCTGCGGGGTGGACGAGAGCGAGGCGTCGGGGGTCTTGGCCGCGGCGTTCACGGTGTCGTCGCCGCGGGTCAGGTAGTAGATCCCGACGCCGGCCGCGACGACCACGACCACACCGAGCGCCGATCCGGCGATCGCCAGCTGCTTACGCTTGCGCGCACGCTGCGCCTGTCGCTCCAGTCGGCGTTCCAGCTTGCGCTTGGCCGCCGCTCGTCGCTGTTCGTTGGTCGGCACTACCCGGTCCTCCCGTGTCGGTTGCGTATCGGCATAAGAGTGTGCCATCACTTCCTGAGACGACCCCTAACTTCCCCGGATCGTTCCGTACAATCGCGCTGCTCGGCCTCGTGCTGGGTGAACCGGTTGGACTTGCCGCGTCCGGGTGGGGGAAACTGGACCATTGTGACCAAGACCAGCAGCTTCACCGCCCCGAAAGGGATTCCGGATTATGTGCCGCCCACCTCGGCGGAGTTCGTCGCCGTACGGGACGGGCTCGTGCACGCGGCGCGACTGGCCGGATACGGACATGTGGAGTTGCCGATCTTCGAGGACACCGCGCTGTTCGCGCGCGGTGTGGGCGAATCGACCGATGTGGTCACCAAGGAGATGTACACCTTCGCCGACCGCGGTGAACGCAGTGTGACCCTGCGGCCGGAGGGTACGGCCGGGGTCATGCGGGCGGTGATCGAACACGGCCTCGACCGCGGTCAGCTGCCGGTCAAGCTGTGCTATTCCGGCCCGTTCTTCCGCTACGAGCGGCCCCAGGCCGGACGTTACCGGCAGTTGCAGCAGGTGGGCGTGGAAGCGATCGGCGTCGACGATCCGGCGCTGGACGCCGAGGTGATCGCCATCGCCGACGCGGGCTTCCGGTCGCTGGGGCTCGAGGGCTTCCGGCTCGAGATCACCTCGCTCGGCGACGAGACCTGCCGGCCGCAGTATCGCGAACTTCTCCAGGAGTTCCTGTTCGCCCTGCCGCTGGACGAGGAGACCCGCCGCCGCGCCGAGATCAACCCGCTGCGGGTGCTCGACGACAAGCGCAAGGAGGTCCGCGCCCTCACCGGCGAGGCGCCGCTGATGCTCGACCACCTCTCCGACTCGGCGAAGGCGCACTTCGAGCAGGTGCTGGGCCACCTGGACGCGCTCGGCGTGCCGTATGTGGTCAACCCCCGCATGGTGCGCGGCCTGGACTACTACACCAAAACCACGTTCGAATTCGTGCACGACGGCCTGGGCGCGCAGTCGGGTATCGGCGGCGGTGGGCGCTACGACGGGCTGATGGCGGAACTGGGCGGCCAGCCGCTGTCCGGGATCGGGTTCGGGCTCGGTGTCGACCGCACCATGCTGGCGTTGCAGGCCGAGGGTAAGGCCGCGGGCGAACCCGCGCGGGTCGATGTGTTCGGGGTGCCGCTCGGGGAGGCGGCGATGGCCCGGCTGGTGGTGCTCGCGGCCGACCTGCGCGCGGCCGGGATCCGGGTCGACCTGGCCTATGGCGGGCGTGGCGTGAAGGGCGCGATGAAGGCCGCCGACCGGTCCGGTGCGGCGTTCGCGCTGGTCCTCGGCGACCGGGACCTGGCCGACGAACAGGTGGGCTTGAAGGATCTCGGCTCCGGTGAGCAGCGCCAGATCCCGCTCGCCGAGGTGGTGGCGCAGGTGTCGGCGGCGCTGGGCGCGCAGCGGTAGTACGGCGCGGCCTAGTGAACGACGCGAATTCCGCGGCGCAGCAGCCGGTCGGCCTCGACCTCATCGCACCGGAGCTGTACGCGCCGATGCTGCGGCGGCTGGCGCTGGGTGCCATCGGTGCGGGTGTCGTCGTCGGCGTGGTGGTCGGGCTGGTCGTGAGCTGGCCGGCCGGTGTCGTGGTCGGCGCGGTGCTCGGCGCGCCGACGGCGATCTACGCGCTGGCGGTGCGGCGACGGCGAATGTGGTTGTCGGGCACCGTGATCGAGGCTCGGACGCTGGTGGGGCGACGGCGGCTCGACGTCGCCGCGGCGACGGGTGTCGAGGTGCTCGTGTATCCGGGACGGCTGAGCCGGATAGCGCTGCGGATCACCGCGGGCGGCCGGACCCAGACCGTGCCGCTAGCCATGTACACCGACGCCGGCAGCGGACGTGAACTGCACATCCTGGGATTGCGGAAGCTCGCCGACGCGCTTTCCTCCACCGAGTTGGCCGCCGCGCTGGCGCTGTCCGGATTGCTGGTCGGACAGTTGCGGGCCGAGGCTCGGGACGCCGGACTGGAGGAGCGGCCGCTGTATCGGGCGGTGCAGCTGGTGCGGGCGCGCGATATCGTGCAGCCGGTGCGGCTGAGCGACAGTGACATCGCCACACTGAGCCGAGATATCGCTTCCTGAGCGGCGATCGGTATGAAACGGACATAAATTCGTCGGCTCGGAGCGCCGCGCGAACGATATGCCGTCACGGTTCGATAACGGGGTTCCGATCGGGAGCAGCACAGGGCGAATCGGCATTTGCCCCGGTGGGCAACCTCTCGGCTTACTCCGCCGATTGTGATTCGCAGCTCCTGACCGGGGCTGTGACCACACCGGTATCCGGCAAGTCCGGGGTTTGACTCTTTCATGTCTGGAAATACTGATGCGCGCAGCGAACACTGAGAGTCGCAAGTCTTTCAGGATCGGAAGAGTTCGAACGAAGGGTTCGCCATGCATACCATCAAATTCCGCAAAGCAGCCGCGGTTGCCGCCATTGCAGTGGCCCTCGGTGCTGTCGTCGCCCCCGCCGCGTCTGCCGCGACCCCATCGGGCACCTCTCCGACGGCGAGCGACATCGACGGTTCCGTCGCGATCTGCGTCCCCTTGGGCAGTGTCGTATTCTGCATCTGAGCTACCGCGAGAAGGGGTGCCGCCGGAGGGGCGGCGCCCCTTCTCCGTGCTGTGAGTGGCGGGCGAGACCGCCGGGCGGATCATCGAAATCGGTTGCGGGACGGTACCGATGCGCTAGCGCTGTCTGGTTGCTCACGGTGCCGGCTTTCGGCCGGTGAGGGTCGTTAGGGTGAAGATCGAAGCCGACCGTCGAGTTCTCGTGAACAAGGAGTTGTCGTGAGCAATGCCACCCGCACGCCCGTGACCGTCACCGTCACCGGAGCCGCCGGTCAGATCGCCTACGGGTTGCTGTTCCGCATCGCCTCCGGCGCCATGCTCGGCCCGCAGACGCCGGTGCGGCTGCGGTTGCTCGAGATTCCGGCGGCGGTCGGCGCCGTCGAGGGGGTGGCGATGGAGCTCGAGGACGGTGCCTTCCCGCTGCTCGATTCGATCGATATCAGCGACGATCCGTGGGTGGGATTCGACGGCGCCTCGGTCGCCGTTCTGGTCGGCGCCCGCCCGCGCACCGCGGGGATGGAGCGTTCGGATCTGCTGGCGGCCAACGGGCCGATCTTCACCGATCAGGGCGCGGCGATCAATGCCAGCGCGGCCGGCGACGTGAAGGTGCTGGTGGTCGGAAATCCGGCCAACACCAACGCCTTCATCGCGATGAGCAACGCACCCGACGTCCCGGCCGCGCGCTTCACCGCGTTGACCCGGCTCGACCACAACCGGGCCATCGCCCAACTCGCCGCGCGCAGTGGCGCCCCGGCCGCCTCGATCACGCGAATGACGGTGTGGGGCAACCACTCCGCGACGCAGTATCCGGATATCAGCCACACACTGATCGGCGGGCAACCGGCCGATCGCGTGGTCGACGATCCGGCCTGGGTGCGCGAGAGCTTCATTCCCACCGTCCAGCAGCGCGGTACGGCGATCATCGCCGCGCGCGGGGCGTCCTCGGCGGCCAGTGCGGCGAGTGCGGCCATCGACCACATTCACGATTGGGTGCTGGGCACGCCGGCCGGTGACTGGGTGTCGATGGCGGTGCCCTCCGACGGCTCCTACGGGGTGCCGGAGGGGCTCATCAGTTCGTTCCCCGTGACGTGCGCCGGCGGCGAGTACTCGATCGTGCCGGATCTGGAGATCGACGAATTCTCGCGCGAGCGTATCGATCTCAGCGTTGCCGAGCTGGCGGCCGAGCGCGAGGCGGTGATCGATCTCGGCTTCGCCAAGCGCGGCTGAGCCGATCGACCGCTCGCGCCGCCGATCACACCTTGGCGATGACCTTCTCCGCGTACTTCTCCAGATGCGCGATCTTGTCCGCGAGCGGCTCGGTGTCGTCGCCGGCGACGTAGGGGTAGCGGAAGCCGACGATCACGTCGGTGACGCCCTTGTCCTCGAGCCGCTTGATGCCGTCGGTGGTGTAGGCGTCCAGCGAGGCCGCATGAATCTCGAACGGCGTGGACGCGTCACGCTCGGAACGCAATTCGTTCAGCCGGGCGAGCATGCGGTCGAGATCCTCCGGATCGCCACCGGCATGCATCCAGCCGTCGCACAGCCGCACGGCGCGCCGCAACGCGGCATCGCTGTGGCCGCCGACCAGGATCGGCAGCGGTTCGGTGGCACCCGGGGTGATCTTGATCTTCGGGATGTCGTAGAACTCGCCGTGGTATTCGAAGTACTCGCCCCGCGAGAGGCCGCGCACGATTTCGATGCATTCGTCCATGCGCTTGCCGCGCCGCTCGAACGGCACCCCCATGATCTGGAAGTCCTCGGGCCACGGGCTGATGCCGACTCCGAGCGAGAAGCGGTTGCCGCTGAGGTAGGCGAGCGAGGCGGCCTGTTTGGCCACCAGCACCGGCGGGCGGATCGGCAGTTTCACCACGAAGGGGGTGAACCGCAGCGTGGTGGTCACCGCCGCCAGCGCGGCGGAGAGGATGAACGCCTCGATGAACGGTTTGCCGTCGAGGAATTCCCGGTTGCCGTCCGGGGTGTACGGGTAGGTCGAATCCGACTCCGCGGGATAGGCGACGCTGTCGGCGATGGTCATACTGTGGAATCCGGCCGCCTCGGCGGCCTGTGCCAGCGGTACGTAGTGCGCCGGATCGGTCATCGCCTCCGCGTAGGTGAAACGCATCGGTGGTCCTCTCGGGTGTTGCCGATATGAAACTAGAACAGATTCTAGTTGTGCTGGCGATCCTAGTGGGATAGGCAGTGCGTTGTCCCGAGTTCGGCCACTGATCGGGCTAATGAACCTGTTCTAAGTACGGCTCCCGACGACGAATGGCCCGGACCGTACGGTCCGGGCCATTCCGGGTCATGATTCGGCCGACGCGCCGCGGCGATCAGAGCTGGTCGTTCTCGTAATCGCTGATGAGCTCGTCGGAATGGGTCTGGCCGATGACCTCGGGCGCGGTCTCTCCCAGCGGGCCGGTGAGGTCGGTGTTGCCGGTGAGGCTCTGGTAGTTCTGCACCGTGCGGCCGCGCTCGTCGTCGGAGTTGCGCTGCCCGGCGGCCGGTGTGCCGCCGCCCATGAAACCCGAACCGGGCGTGCCCTGGCCGGGCATTCCGGGCATGCCCGGACCGAACGGCATCCCGGGGATTCCCGGCCGGGCGCCCGGAACCGAGGAGCCCAGGCCCGGTTTGGCCGCTGCGCCGCCACCGGACGCGGTGCCGCCGAGCCCGCCCATGAGACCGCTCAGCCCGCCGCCGGCACCACTGCCGCTCATCGAACCCGGGTGCGCGCCGTTACCGCCGAAGGCGCTGGCATGCGTCGAAGCCCCGGGCAGGCCGGAACCGGTCAGGTCACCGAGACCGGCGGCCTGGGTGTCCGCGCCGCCGCCCGACAGCAGATTCTGGGCCTGCTCCACGATCGGCTGCCCGACGTTCTGCGCGACCGCCTGGGCGGCATCGGCCGCCTGCGGCGCGTACTGGCCGGCGAGCTGGTTGACCACATTCGCCAATTGGCCGGTGTAGCCGCCCAATTCGCCGCGGGTGGCGTTGACGATCGTGACCGCCTGGCCGAGATATTCGGTGGCCGTGGCGATCAGCGTGGCCTGACCGGGCGGAGTCAGGGCAACCGGCGCGAGCGCGGTGGCCTGAGTCGCGAACGACTGGGCGACCTGAGTGAGCTGGACGTTGCCGCGCTGCACCACCGCCGCTGCCTCGTCGGTGAGTTTCGAGATGTCGAAGCCGCGCTGGCTGGCGTCCTCACCGTGCGCCTGGACCTGTTGGCCCGCCGCCTGGGCGCTACCGGCCGACTGGCCCTGCCAGACCTGCTCGACCGACTTCATCGCGCCCATGCCGATCTGCATGGCGCTCTGGATGACCTGTGAGGACTGGCTGAGCAGATCGGCCGGATTCAGGGCCCCCATCACACCGGTGCCGAAACTCGACAGCAGGTCGAGGAACGGTTTGAACAGCACGTCGATACCCGGCAGCGCGGGCAGGGCCATACCGTTCATCAGCGCGGCCACCGGATCGGCGGGCATCGGCGGCAGATTCGCCGGCAATGCCGCGGCGACCGGGGCGCCGGCCTGCTGGACCGCGCCGGCGGCACCGTCGAGTGCGGCCGGCGCCTGGTTCAGCGCGGCCTGGGCCCCCTCGAGCACGTGCTGCGCGCCGGGCACTGCGCCGAGCGCTCCGGCGGCCTGATGCAGCGCCTCGTGGCCCGCGCCGAGCAGCGGCGACGCGGCGTCGCCCAGCACACCGGTATGGGCGTCGCCGGCATCGGGGGTGCCGGAACCTCCGCCGGGCAGGTGCGGAGCGCCGACTCCGTGGGAACCGTTGTCCTCGAACTCTTTCCGTGCGGTGGTGAAGGCCGGCGCCGATGCGGGCGGCGTATCCGGCGGCAGCTGCGGCAGCGGGATATCGGTGATCGGGCCCTGCTGTGCGGCCGAGGCCAGCACGGGATCCGGGGTGGATACCGGTGCGGCGGGCGCGATCGGTGAGGTGTCGGCGGCGGGTGCGGCCGGGGCGGCGATGACGCCGGAGTCTGTTCCGGAACCGATGGTGTGCACCGATCAGCCTCCGATCGCGTTGCCGATGGCGCCCAGGGCGCCGGCGGCGGCTCCGTCGTTGTCGCCGAGGATCGCGACGGTGCCGAATGCGGACTGCCCCAAGTGATTACATTTGGCCGACAGGTCGTTGACATCGCTGCAATGCAGTACCTGCGCGGCGGCGAACATCGCCAGATAGTCGGCGCCGATGAGCCCGAAAACGGGCGTCATCGCGGCTACATGCGTCGCGGTGTCCATATCGGCCGCTCCCGCGATTTCGGTTCCGATGCTCTGATGTGTCGCCCCGAACGCGCTGATCGCGCTCTGGTCGGCGGTGAGATCGCTCATCGAACTGCCCCCCAATCATCGTTGGTCAACTGAGTCGTCAACGTCGAACAAGCCTCGCGACCGGGCGTCGACCGGAGGCTGGGCTGGGCTCAATATAACCGACCCGGCCGACGCGATTCGAGTCCGACAAACTAGAACATGTTGCAAATTAGAACGGGTTCTATATTCTCGTCGCATGAAGGTCGCAGTCACCGGCGCAGCCGGCTTCCTTGGCACGAATCTGCTCCACCAGCTGGTGGAGCGCGGTCACGAGGTGACCGCCATCGACCGGGTAAGGCCCTCCGGCGCAACGGATCCGAGTGTGACCTGGGTGAGTGGCGACGTGCTGGATCCGGTGTCGATGCGTTCGGCACTGGCCGGGGCCGAGGTGGTCTACCACCTCGTCGCCGTGATCACCCTCGCGCATCGCAACGATCTGGCCTGGCGGGTGAACACCGAGGGAGTGCGGGTGGTGGCCGAAGCGGCACTCGCCGTCGGCGCCCGGCGCATGGTGCACGCGAGTTCGATCCACGCGTTCGATCAGTACACCTGCGGCGGCCGTATCGACGAGAACGCGCCGCGCTCGGTCGATCCGGGGTTGCCGGTCTACGACCGCTCCAAATTCCAGGGCGAGGTCGAATTGCGCGCGGTCGTCGACCAGGGTCTCGACGCCGTGATCTGCAATCCGACCGGTGTCTACGGCCCGGTCGACCACTCCGACTCCAGGATCAACACGACGCTGTGGGACGCCGCGCGCGGCCGGGTGCCGGTGATGATCGGCGGCGGATTCGATCTGGTCGATGTGCGTGACGTCGCCACCGGCCTGATTCTCGCGGGCGAGCGCGGGCGTACCGGCGAGAACTATCTGCTCTCGGGCGCGATGGTGACGATGCTCGAGGTCACCCAGCTCGCCGCCCAGGTCAACGGAAAGCGGGGCCCGCGCTTCGCCATCCCGGCCAAGGTGATCTCCGGTGCGCTGCCCGTGCTGGAACCGATCGGGAAGATGCTGGGCAGCGATCGGGTGTCGCGGGCGGCGATGGGCGCATTGCTGTCGGCACCCGTGATCGACGGAACCAAGGCGCGGACCGAACTCGGATACCTGCCCCGGCCGACCGAGGAAACCGTGCGTGACCTGGTGGCTTTCTATAAGGGTGAGTCCGTGCGCACGGTCGCGAGCAGTATGGCCTGAGATCGTTGCGGGGTCGGCGCCGCGGCGTGCGCGGGGTGCGTCCGCGGCGCGGTCCTTGACATCGTATCGAACGGGTGTTCGACTTGATGGGTGCGATGGCAGAACCAGAACCCGGCAGCCGACGACGGCGCGCTTCCAGGGCTGGAGCGTGCCGGTTTCGTCCGCAGCGTGCAGACGCCGGAATTCGAGGGCGTCACCTTTCACGAGGTGCTGTGCAAGAGCGCGCTGAACAAGGTGCCGCAGCGTTCGGCGGTGCCGTTCGAATGGACGATCAATCCGATGCGCGGCTGTTCACACGCTTGCAGATACTGCTTCGCCCGGCCCACCCACGAATATCTGGACCTGGACGCCGGCCGTGATTTCGACACCCAGATCGTGGTCAAGACGAATGTGGCCGCGGTGCTGCGCGAGGAACTGCGCCGTCGCTCGTGGCGGCGCGAGCCGGTCGCGCTGGGCACCAATACCGATCCCTATCAACGGGCCGAGGGGCGCTATCGCTTGATGCCGGGGATCATCGCCGCCCTCACCGACGCGGGTACGCCGTTCTCGATTCTCACCAAGGGCACGTTGTTGCGGCGGGACCTGCCGCTGCTCGTGCAATCGGCCCAGGTGGTCCCGGTGAGTCTGGCGGTGTCGATCGCGACGGTCGATGAAGAACTGCACCGCGCGGTCGAGCCGGGTACGCCCGGCCCGCGGGCGCGGTTGGAACTGGTGCGCGCGCTGGCCGAGGCCGGATTCGACGTGAACGTGATGGTGGCTCCCGTCATTCCGTACCTCACCGACGACGTCGCCCACCTGGACCGGTTGCTCGTCGCGATCGCGGCGTCCGGCGGGGCGCGGGCCACCGTGCTGCCCATGCATCTGCGCGGCAGTACCCGGGGCTGGTTCCTGCAGTGGCTGGCCGAACATCACCCGGCGCTCCTGCGGCGATACCGGCAGTTGTACGGTCGTGGGGCGTACGTCACACCGGAGTATTCTGCGTGGTTACGGCAGCGGGTGGACCCGCTGCTCACCCGGTATCGGCTCGACCGGCACCGGGAACGACCGGCACGGGGCCGGGCCGCGGGCCCCTCCGAGCCGGGCGATGACATACAGGCAGTACGGTCCGACCCGCAGTTGGCGTTGTTCGGTTGATCGCTCCGCCGGATACCGGCGGACCCACCGGCCCCTGGGGGCCCGGCCGCGTGCGGCCGAAATTCGTTGTACCGCATGCTCGCCGGGTTGTTCGTTCCACGGATTCTCCGGCGAGCCGCGGAGTAACTTGGCGTGTGGTACCTCATCCCTACGAGGAAGTGATGCAGGCGCATGGTGTCGAATCAGGGCGTTGACGGCCCCACCGGCAGCGAAAAATTGGAGAAGGTCGTCATCCGCTTCGCCGGTGATTCCGGCGACGGTATGCAGCTGACCGGAGACCGATTCACCCACGAGGCGGCCGCCTTCGGCAACGACCTCGCCACCCAGCCGAACTTTCCGGCCGAGATCCGAGCACCCCAGGGCACGCTCCCCGGGGTGTCGTCGTTCCAGATCCAGATCGCCGACTACGACATTCTCACCGCGGGCGATCAGCCCGACGTACTGGTCGCCATGAACCCGGCCGCGCTGAAGGCGAACGTCGACGATCTCGCACGGGGCGCGACGGTCATCGTCAATACCGACGAGTTCACCAAACGCACCCTCGCGAAGGTCGGCTACGAGCGAGATCCGCTGACCGACGACAGCCTCGGTGACTTCGTGGTGCACCGGGTGCCGATGACGTCGCTGACACTGGCCGCCACCGAACCGGCCGGAGTCGGCAAGAAGGACGGCCAGCGCGCGAAGAACATGTTCGCCCTGGGACTGCTGTCGTGGATGTACGGCCGGCCGCTCGGCGGTACCGAGGCCTTCATGCGCGAGAAGTTCGCCGCCACGCCGGAAATCGGCGAGGCGAACGTGCTGGCGTTCCGGGCCGGCTGGAACTACGGCGAAACGACCGAAACCTTCGCCACCACATACGAAGTCGCGCCCGCCGCGTTGCCGCCGGGCACCTACCGGCAGGTCACGGGCAATACCGCCCTGGCCTACGGCGTGATCGCGGCCGGGCAGCTGTCCGGGCTACCGGTATTCCTGGGCACCTATCCGATCACGCCGGCCTCCGACATCCTGCACGAGCTGAGCAAGCACAAGAACTTCGGCGTCACCACCTTCCAGGCCGAGGACGAGATCGCGGGAATCGGTGCGGCACTGGGAGCTTCGATCGGCGGCGCACTCGGCGTGACCAGCACCTCGGGTCCCGGGCTGGCGCTCAAGAGCGAGACCATCGGGCTGGCGGTGATGACGGAACTGCCGCTGGTGATCATCGACGTCCAGCGCGGCGGGCCCTCGACCGGTCTGCCCACCAAGACCGAACAGGCCGATCTGCTGCAGGCGCTGTACGGGCGCAACGGCGAATCGCCCGTCGCCGTCGTGGCTCCCCGCTCACCGGCGGACTGTTTCGCCGCCGCGGTGGACGCGGCGCGGATCGCGCTCACCTATCGCACTCCGGTGCTGCTGCTGTCCGACGGCGCCATCGCCAACGGATCCGAACCCTGGTCGATTCCGCGGGTGTCCGACCTCGAGCCGATCGACCCGGCATTCGAGCCACCGGTGGACGACGGCGCCGCGGCCGGGGCACCGTTCCAGCCCTACGCGCGCGACCCGGAAACCCTCGCCAGGCCGCTGGCCAGGCCCGGCACCGGCGGCCTGGCCCACCGGATCGGCGGGCTGGAGAAGGCGGACGGCAGTGGCAACATCTCCTACGATCCGGCCAACCACGAACTGATGGTTCGCCTGCGTCAGGCGAAGATCGACGGCATCGCGGTGCCCGATCTCGAGGTCGACGACCCCGACGGCACCGCCGAATTGCTGCTGATCGGCTGGGGCAGTTCCTACGGCCCGATCGGTGAGGCGTGCCGGCGGGCGCGCCGCCGCGGCGTGCCGGTCGCGCAAGCACATCTGCGGCACCTCAATCCGCTCCCCGCCAATACCGGCGACGTGTTGCGGCGCTATCGCCGGGTGGTGGCGCCGGAGATGAACGGCGGCCAGCTCGCGCTGCTGCTGCGCGGCAAATACCTGGTCGACGTGCAGCCGTGGACGAAGGTGGCCGGGACCGCCTTCTCCGCCCAGGAGCTGGTCGGCGTCATCGACGCGGCACTGGACGGATCCATCGGCGAGCTGGAACAGAACAAGGCCTTCGATGCCCGGGCCCGGGCGACCTACCGCACGACAGGGGGATACCGATGACCATCCTCGACACCTCGCTCATCGGCGCCGATCTCGGCCTGACCGGCGTGTCCGGAGTACCCGGCGCCGAGGGGCCGCAGAAGGTCAAGGACTTCACGTCCGATCAGGAGGTGCGCTGGTGCCCGGGATGCGGTGACTACGTCATTCTCGCGACCGTCCGCGGCTTCCTCGCCGAGCTGGGTCTGCGGCGGGAAAACCTGATGTTCGTCTCGGGAATCGGATGTTCCAGCCGATTCCCGTACTACCTGGACGCCTACGGCATCCACTCCATCCACGGTCGCGCCCCGGCCATCGCCACCGGACTCGCGGTGACCAGGCCGGATCTGTCGGTCTGGGTGGTCACCGGTGACGGCGACGCCCTCTCGATCGGCGGCAATCACCTGATCCACGCGCTGCGCCGCAACGTGAACATGACGATCCTGCTGTTCAACAACCGGATCTACGGCCTGACCAAGGGCCAGTACTCACCGACCTCCGAATTGGGGAAGGTGACCAAGTCGACGCCGCTCGGTTCGATCGACCATCCGTTCAACACATTGTCGGTGGCGCTGGGAGCGGAGGCGAGTTTCGCCGCGCGCGCCCTCGACTCCGATCGCGCCGGCCTCACCGAGGTGCTGCGCGCCGCGGCCGAACACCGCGGGACCTCGTTCGTGGAGATCCTCCAGGATTGCCCGATCTTCAACGACGGCTCCTTCGACGCGCTGCGCCGCGACAACGCCGAATCGCACCTCATCCGCTTGCGGCACGGGGAACCGATCCGGTTCGGCGCCGACGGTGAATTCGCGGTGGTACGCAACGGTTTCGGGCTCGAGGTCGTCGCGACCGCGGAGGTTGCCGAGAGGGAGATCGTGGTGCACGACGCCCACTGCGAACGATCCGAATACGCCTATGCGCTCTCGCGGTTGACCTCCCAGGACCTGACTCACGTCCCGATCGGCATCTTCCGCGACGTCACCCGCCCCACCTACGACGACGGCGTCCGTGCGCAAACCGCGATGGCCGTCGAGCGCAAACCGGTTGGGCCGCAGTCGCTTCAGGACCTGTTGAACGGCAGGGAAACCTGGACGGTCGGCTGAGCCGGCCGGGCCGGCTCAGCGGTCGGCGACGAAGGCGTCGACCAATTTCTTGCACAGGTCCGCGAAACGGCTGCGGTCGGCCTTCTGTGCGTCGGTGAGTCCGTCGGTGCCGCCGGGGGAGTACACCACCAGATGCACATCCTGGTCGGGTGTGGCTCCCAGGAAGTCGAGCAGGGTGGATCCGCCGTTGCCGTCCTTGGGCATGCCCAGATCCGCTGCCGCCAGCTTCTTGGCGTCCTCGGCGGCGGCGTGGACGGCGTCGAGGGAGACGTGTCCGTTGCGCTGCCGCGGTGCCTTGTCGGCCGGACGATCCGGATCGGCGGCGTCGGGGCTGTCGACCGCATGCCCGTCGGAATAGACGAGCAGGGTCGGGACCGGGGTCACCCCGGCGTGCTCCCCGCCCGGGATCGTGGTCAGAGCCACCGACAGTCCGGCCGCGGGTTCGTCGGCCACGGCGGTCATCGCGCCGCCGGCGATCGTCAGCGCCGCGGCGCATACCGCCACGGCCGCCCGCACACCCGGCAATCCTCGTCTCGCACCGCCGAATTCCCGCACAATGTTCACTTCTGCCCTCCACCCGTCTCGGTCTCGCCGACCATTGTGAACCGCACCGCTACCGACATCCGAGCGACCCGCCCGCTCGAAGAGCTGGCCGCCCACGCTCAGCGCAGGGCCGGCGGATTGTTCAGATCCGCTGCCGAGAAGGTGTCACACGCCGCGACCTGGCCGTTCCGGTAGCCGGTCAGGAACCATTTCTGCCGTTCGGTGGACGAACCGTGCGTCCATCCTTCCGGATTCACCCGCCCGGTGGCGGCCTTCTGGATCCGATCGTCGCCGACCGCCGCCGCGGCGGAGAGCGCGTCTTGGATATCGTTGTCGGACAACGGCTTCAGCAGCGGCTGGGATCCGCCGGGCGCCGGTGTCTTGTCCGCGTAGCTCGCCCACAGGCCCGCGTAGCAATCGGCCTGCAATTCCAGGCGAACCGATCCCGAGTCGGGGCCTTTGGGATCGCGCTGGGCACGGCCGCTGTCGCCCAGCAGGTTCTGGATGTGGTGCCCGAACTCGTGCGCCACCACGTACTCCTCGGCCAGCGGACCACCCGCCGCACCGAACTTGTCCCGCAGCTCCTGGAAGAACCCGGTATCGAAATAGGCCTTGCGGTCCGCCGGGCAGTAGAAGGGTCCGACAGCGCTGGTCGCATTGCCGCATCGAGTGTTGACCGAGCCGGTGAACAGCGTCACACCGGGCTTCGTGTATTGCACCCGGGTCTGACGCGGCAGCACCCCGCCCCAGACGCCGTCGAGACTCTGCGCGGTCAGCACCACCCGGCACTGCGCATACCGGTTCGCGTCACCGTTGGTTTTGCAGACGGAGGTGTCGACACCGCCGGTCTGCGTTCCCGATGTTCCGCTGCCGAGCAGATTGCCCGGATTCACGCCGAACAGCACCGCCAGAATCAGCACGATCAGGCCACCGCCACCGCCCAGGGCGAGTTTGGGACCCATTCCGCCTCCGGTGGAGACCCGGTCCGGATCGATATCCATACCTTCGTTGAAGGTCATCGTTGCTGCTCCTGTGGATCGAGTGGGCTGCTCGGCGCTCGGTCAGCCGAAACAACCTTTACAGCTTTGCATGAGCGCCCGCGGCTCGAGGGCCGAGTGGCTTTCGTGTCCGCCGAGTGCCCCGACGGCGAACCCCGCGGGCGCGACGGCGGATCCGCGGGTGTCCGCCGTCGGGGCCGAGGCGTGCGCGACCCGGCGGGACGCGGGAGCCGGATATCGGTTTCCGTCCGCCGAACCTGTCTCACTACCATGGGGGCGCACCAGGTCATCCCGCGCCCGGTGCACCGTGTCGTCGAAAGGAATCCCGTGCTGCGCACCCACTTGGCTGGTTCGCTGCGAAGCGAGCACGCCGGTCTGACCGTCACCCTCACCGGCTGGGTGGCCCGGCGGCGAGACCACGGTGGCGTGATCTTCATCGATCTGCGCGATGCGTCGGGGGTCGCGCAGGTGGTCTTCCGCGAGGGTGAGCCGGCCGAGCAGGCCCACAGGCTGCGCGCGGAGTACTGCGTGCGGGTCACCGGTGTGGTCGAGGCGCGTCCGGACGGCAGTGAGAACCCGAACCTGCCCACGGGTGCGATCGAGGTGAACGTCACCGAACTCGAGGTGCTCAACGAGGCCGCGCCGCTGCCGTTCCAGCTCGACGATCAGCCCGGTGAGGAGGCGCGCCTGAAGTATCGCTACCTCGATCTGCGCCGCGAGGGCCCCGCCCACGCCATCCGGCTGCGGTCGAAGGTCAACGCCGCGGCCCGCGAGGTGCTGGCCCAGCACGCGTTCGTCGAGGTC
Source organism: Nocardia sp. 852002-51101_SCH5132738 (assembly GCF_001665695.1). Classification (NCBI taxonomy): domain Bacteria; kingdom Bacillati; phylum Actinomycetota; class Actinomycetes; order Mycobacteriales; family Nocardiaceae; genus Nocardia; species Nocardia sp. 852002-51101_SCH5132738. The sequence continues at coordinate 52,230 of NZ_LZML01000024.1, forward strand.
GAGACTCCGACGATGACGCGGTCCACCCCCGAGGGCGCGCGTGACTTCGTGGTGCCCGCACGCCTGCAGCCCGGCAAGTTCTACGCCCTGCCGCAGAGCCCGCAGCTGTTCAAGCAGTTGCTGATGGTCTCCGGTGTGGAGCGCTACTACCAGATCGCCCGCTGCTACCGCGACGAGGATTTCCGCGCCGACCGCCAGCCCGAGTTCACCCAGCTCGACCTGGAGATGAGCTTCGTGACGCAGGAGGATGTGATCCTGCTGTCCGAGGACATCCTGGTCGCGCTGTGGAAGCTGATCGGCCACGAGATCCCGACCCCCATTCCGCACATGACCTACGCCGAGTCGATGCGCCGCTACGGCACCGACAAGCCCGACCTGCGCTTCGGCATCGAGATCACCGAATGTGCCGAGTACTTCAAGGACACGCCCTTCCGGGTCTTCCAGGCGCCGTATGTCGGCGCGGTGGTGATGCCGGGTGGGGCCAGCCAGCCGCGGCGCCAGCTCGACGCCTGGCAGGAGTGGGCCAAGCAGCGCGGGGCCAAGGGCCTGGCCTACATCCTGGTCGGCGAAGACGGCACCCTCGGCGGCCCGGTCGCCAAGAACCTGTCCGACGCCGAACGCGAGGGGCTGGCAAAGCACGTCGGTGCCGCGCCGGGCGACTGCATCTTCTTCGGCGCCGGAGAGGAGAAGTCGAGCCGGGCGCTGCTGGGCGCGGCGCGTGGCGAGATCGCGCGCAAGTGCGGCCTGATCGACGAGGACGCCTGGGCGTTCGTGTGGATCGTGGACGCGCCGATGTTCGAACCCGCCGCCGACGCCACCGCGAGCGGTGATGTGGCCCTTGGGCATTCGGCCTGGACCGCGGTGCACCATGCGTTCACCTCGCCGAAGCCGGAGTCCATCGACACCTTCGACACCGATCCCGGCTCGGCGCTGGCCTACGCCTACGACATCGTCTGCAACGGCAACGAGATCGGCGGCGGCAGCATCCGCATCCATCGCCGCGACGTGCAGGAGCGGGTGTTCGAGGTCATGGGCATCAGCCACGACGAGGCGCAGGAGAAATTCGGATTCCTGTTGGACGCCTTCGCTTTCGGCGCGCCGCCGCACGGTGGTATCGCCTTCGGCTGGGACCGCATCACCGCACTGCTGGCCGGAGTGGATTCGATCCGCGAGGTCATCGCGTTCCCGAAGTCCGGCGGCGGTGTGGACCCGCTGACCGACGCGCCGGCCCCGATCACCGCGCAGCAGCGCAAGGAAGCCGGGCTCGACGTGGTGCTCGACGAGCACGGCAAGCCGAAGACCACGTAGGTCCGATCCGCGAACCGCTTCGATCCGAACCCGTGAGCGCCGCCGTGGTTGGGGGCAGCCGCGGCCGCGCACCGGTTAGTCTGCAGATCGTCCGGCGCCACTCGGTGCCGGACGATCTGCAGACGACAGGGGATTGAGGTGCTGCACCTGCGGGCGGTGTGCCCACCGGAGTCGACCGACGCCGCGGTGACCGCGCTGCGGTCCGAGCCCGGCGCCACGCTCATCACCGTGCAGCGCGGCGCCTCGGTCGAACCGCCCGGTGATCTCGTCCAAGCCGATATCGCGCGCGAGTCGGCCAACGACGTGCTGGCCGGTCTGCGCGGGCTGGGCATCAACGACTACGGCGGCATCATGCTCTCCCCGGTGGAAACGGTGCTGTCGACCCCGGCCGACCGCGCGGTCGAGGCGGCGCCGGGCGATCCGTCGGATGCGATCGTCTGGGAGGAGCTGCTCGCCCAGACCCACGAGGAATCGACGCTCAGCCCCACATTCCTGTCGTTCATCACGATCGCGTGCCTGCTGGCCGTCGTCGGTGTGGCCACCGATTCGCCGGTGACGGTCGTCGGCGCCATGGTGGTCGGCCCCGAGTTCGGGCCGCTGGCCGCCATCGCGGTCGCGGTGGTGCGCAGGAACTTTCGCCTCGCCCGCCGCTCGATCCTGGCCTTGCTGATCGGCTTCCCGGTGGCGATGGGGATCGCGGCACTGGCCTCACTGGTGTGGGAACAGTTCGGCTGGATCACCGTCGATCGCATCCACGCCATCCGCAACGTGGACTTCATCTACGAGGTGGGGCCGTTTTCACTGGTGGTGGCGCTGCTCGCGGGTGCGGCGGGGATGATGTCGCTGGTGACCGCGAAGTCGGCGGCGCTGGTCGGGGTGTTCATCTCGGTGACGACGATTCCGGCCGCGGGTTTCGCCGCGGTCGCCGCCACCGTCGGCGAATGGCACAAGGCCTTCGAGTCGATCGGCCAGCTGGGCGTGAACATGGTCGGCATCGTCGTGGCGGGCATCATCGTGCTGCAACTGCGTCCCCACCACGGGCACGCGCTGGGCCCGCCACGTCCGAAGCGGCTGAATGTGCTGGCGCGCTGGTGGTCCGGCGACGACCGCTGAGCCGGCGGCCGGCTCAGGCGATCAATCCGCCGGTGAGCATCCGGTAGGAGTAGGTGACCGCGATAACAGTGAGCGGTCCCACCACCAGCAGGCCGATGCCGCACAGTGCGGTGGCGACGATGGTCAGCGCGGCGACGGTCAGGGCCAGCAGCAGCGTCGGGACGAAATTCGAGACCACCAGTTGCACACTGGCTTTGATCGCGCTGAACGGATCGAGGTCCTGGTCGATGACGTAGTGCAGCGAGAACATGCACAGATAGCCGACGATGAGTGCCGGCAGGATGCACAACACCGCGCCGACGCAGGCCGCCACGAAGACGAGCAGCGCGGTGATCAGCACGTTGCCGGCGTTGACGAAGCCGAAGAACGAGGCGAAATCCGGTGGTGTGCCGTCGGTTTCGTACAACGCGCCGCGAATCATCGCCGCCTGCAGCAGCCAGACCACGACCGCCGCGAGCAAGCCGATCAGCATCACCGGCATCAGCGAGTTCATATGCGTGACGTTCACCACCACCGTCACCATCAGATAGGCGACGAATCCGACGAGCGTGATCGCGACCCAGGGAATCGGATTGGCGCGGAAGCGATCCCACGCGAAGCTGAGCGCCCGGCCGATATTGAGACCCGGTGCCGCGGCGTAGCCCGGTCCGCCGGGGTATCCCTGCGGCGCGCCGTAACCGGGCGTGCCCTGTGGCGGCATGCCGTTATCCGGTGCGCCCCAGGTCGGATCGGCGGGCGGCGGATAGGCGCCCGGCGGGACGCTGCCGGGCGGACCGTAGGTGGGCCCGGGCTGTCCCTGTGCTCCGGACGCCACCGGGGGCACCCCGCCCGGAGTGACCGGCGGCGGCTCGCCCGGCGCCCCGCCGTACCGGGAGGCGCCGTACTGCGGGGCCCCGGTGCCCTCGAACTGCGGATATCCCGTGGCTCCGGCCATTTCGGGCCCGCCCGGCGTTGCGGGATGTTCGCCTGTCCCGGCGCCGGGTCGTCCTGGACCGGTGGGATGCTGCCCGGGCCGGCTCTCCGGTCGCCGTTCACCGCCTTCGCCGGTGTCGCGGGGTGCGGACTGCGGGGAGTCGGTCATCGTCGGACCTTTCGAATCACCTGGGTTCTGGTGCGGCACACTGCAGTTGAGATTTCGACACAACCGGACACGGCCGGGCGTGTCAAGTGACGGGCCGCGGTATCCGGCCGGATCCGCGACCCGGCCGACGATGAGCGTAATGAGCATCTCGGTCCGGTCGCAGCCGCTCGGCGGGGACACGCCGACGACGCGCGAAAGGTTGCCGAACCGCTCGCTGAAAGTGACCTGGAGCGAGTAACTTGGTTGGCGATGACCGCACTACTGGCCGAACGCGCCGCCGAAGTCGTGTCCGCGGCACAACAGTTGCTCACGAAGCGCATGGGTGCTGCGGTGAAGCTGAGCGATCCCATCGAACTCAGCGGCAGTGGCAGGACGACGGTGCTGCGCGTACGCGTAGCGGAGAACTCGTTCTCACTTCCCCGTACCCTGATCGTCAAGCAGGTCCGTGGCGCCGCCCAGGAGCGCCGGATCGGTGGTTTGGCACCCGGGGTCGCGAGTATCGATTCGGCGTTTCTGCGTGAGGCGGTGTCCTATCAGTTCACCACCGCGCTCAGCAGCGAGCACCGTCCCGGCGCCTATCTGCTGGCGCACAGCCTGCCGGATCGGCTGCTGATCCTCAGCGATCTGGGCGAGAACATGTCGCTCACCTCGGTGCTGCAAACCGGCGCCGAACCCGCCACCCGCAACGCTCAGATGGCGTTCGCGCAGGCATTGGGCCGCATGCACGCCGCAACGGTCGGCCGGGAGGCCGATTTCGTGGCGCTGCTGCGGCGGGTGGAGGTGGTGCACCGGGTCGACGGGATCGCCCAGCAGGCCGAGGCCGCCATCGGTGAGGTCCCCGGAATGCTGGCCCGTGAGGTCGGCATCGACGTGCCGGGCGAGATCGCGGAGCGCATCGTGCGGGGCAATCGCCTCTTCTCCGCGGGCCGCTTCCGCGCGTTCAGCCCCTCCGACCTGTGCCCCGACAACGTGATCCTCAACGACGAGGGCGCTCGGTTCCTCGACTACGAATGGGGCGGTTTCCGCGACGCCACGCTCGATATCGCCTACGCGCTGGTGTCGTTCCCCGGCTGCCTGTGCGACTTCGAACTCTCCCGCGAGCGGGCGCATCAGATGGTCGAGGCCTGGCGCTCGGAGGTCGTGGGCGTGTGGCCGGCCCTCGCCGACGACGATCTGCTTGCCGAACGCATCCTCGAGGCCCGGCTCATCTGGGTCTGGCTGACGACGTTCTGGTTCCTGCCCGCCGATCACACCCGCATCGCGGCGGCCCGCGAACACGGACTGTCGGTGCCGCGCTCGGCCGCCCTGATCAATCGCTGGGCCGCCCTCGCCGAGGATGCGCGCTGCACCGGCGACGACACGCTCGGCGACTTCGCCGAGCATGTCTCCGCCACCCTCGAGGAACTCTGGGAGGAGTGACTCAGCGGGCCGGGCGCGGCCCGACGATCGAGGCTCGTTCCATGATCCGGGTCTGCGGCCAATAGTCGCTGGCGGCATAGTGCTGCACGGCCCGGTTGTCCCAGAAGGCGACGGTGTCGGGCTCCCAGTGCAGCCGCACCTGGTGTTCGGGATAGTCGGCCTGGCGGCAGAGCCGGTCCAGCAACTCGCGGCTCGCCTCGGGATCCATGCCGTCGATGCGGTCCACGAAGATCCGGTTGACGTAGAGGTGGCGGCGTCCGGTCGCCTCGTGCGTGCACACCACCGGGTGGCTGACCGGCGGATGCTGTGCTCGCATCGCCTCCTGCGCTTCGGTCGTCTGCCCGCGGCCGAATGCCCGGGTGTAGTCGTGGGTCGCGGTGAGGTCGTCGATCTCGGCGCGGGTGGCGGCATCGAGCGCCTCGTAGGCGGCGTACATATCCGAGAACAGGGTGTCGCCGCCGATCGCGGGAACGGCGACGGCGTGCAGGATCGCACCCATGGACGGCTGCGGCCGCCACGTCACGTCGTGATGCCAGATGTTCTCGACCCCCGCGATGGTCGGCGTCTTCTCGAAGCGGACCAGTTCCGGCTGTTCGGTGTTGGACGGAATGAACGGATGCACCTCGAGCGTGCCGAAGCGCGCCGCGAACGCGACATGCTGCCCGGCCGTCAGCGGCTGATCGCGGAAGAACAGCACCTTGTACTCGTGCAGTGCCCGGCGCAGTTCCGCGATCACCTCCGCGGGCAGCTCCCGGGTCAGGTCCACGCCGCTGATCTCCGCGCCGAGGGTGACGCCGGCCTGCCGCGCGTCGAAATGCTGCCAGCGCAGCGCGGCCAGTCGGTCACGCTCGGCGACCAGATGGGTGAACGGGCCCGCGATCAGCGGAAATTCGGGCAGTGGGAACGAGCTCACGCCGTAGTGGGCGACCGGTTCGGTCTCCGCGGCGGTGGTGTGCGTCATGGCGTTTCCTTCGGCGATCGGGCGACTGTAGTCAATTGACTACACCGGTATTCGCTACTGTAGCCCGATGTCCGAGAACCCGCCATCGACTCCGCGTCGCGACGACTCCGGCGCCGGACCGGTCGGTCGTGCGGCGGTCGTCGCGGCGGTCACGGAGGCCGCCGCCGACCTGTTCGCCGAGCGCGGCCCGGCCGCGACCTCGATCCGGGATATCGCCGACCGTGCGGGGGTGAACCACGGCCTGGTGTTCCGGCATCTCGGTGCGAAGGACAAGCTGGTCGGAGCCGTGCTGAGCTATCTCGGCGAACAATCGGGCGCACTGGCCGCCGCCGGACAGCTCACCGCCACCGATCCCCGGCTGCGCCGGCATCTGACCGTGCTGGCCCGCTGCATCCTGGACGGCTATCCGGTCGGTGAGCTGCAAGAACAGTTCCCGGTGATGGCGATGCTGATCGAGAACCTGCGGCCGCAGATGGACAGCGACCGCGCCGCCGGACTGGCGGTGGCACATCTGGCCGCGTTCGCCATGGGCTGGCAACTGCTCGAGCCGTTCCTGCGCAGCGCCGCGGGCCTGCGCGAGCTGACCGACGCCGAACTGCGCGCGTCGATCGAGGCGCAGGCCGCGCGGATTCTGCGTCACGACCCCACCTCGTCCTGAATGTCGGTGCTCATCGGTACCGTCGAGGCGTGAGCGAAGGGTTGTTCGAGGCGCCGGAGGTGGAGGAGTCGTCTGAGTCGTCCGGCATATCCACCGCACTACCGCCGGCGGGCCGGATGTCCCCGCTGGCGGTGCGCATGCGGCCGGCGAGCCTGGACGAGGTGGTCGGTCAGCAACATCTGCTCGGCCCCGGATCACCGCTGCGCCGGCTGATCGAAGGATCCGGCGCGGCGTCGGTGCTGCTCTACGGCCCGCCCGGGACAGGCAAGACGACGTTGGCCGCCCTCATCTCGACCGCCACCGGCCGTCGCTTCGAGGCGCTGTCGGCGTTGTCGGCGGGCGTGAAGGAAGTGCGGGCGGTCATCGAGCTGGCGCGACGGCGGCTGCTCGTGGGGGAGCAGACCGTGCTGTTCATCGACGAGGTGCACCGGTTCTCGAAAACCCAGCAGGACGCCCTGCTGGCCGCGGTGGAGAACCGGGTGGTGCTGCTGGTCGGGGCGACGACGGAGAACCCGTCTTTCTCGGTGGTGTCGCCGCTGCTGTCGCGATCGCTGGTGCTGCAGCTGAAGTCGTTGTCGGACAACGACATTCGCACCGTGCTGCGTCGCGCGATCGACGACGGGCGAGGCTTGGCCGGGCAGTACACCGTCACCGAGGCGGCGCTCGACCACATCGTCCGCATCGCCGGCGGCGACGCGCGCCGATCGCTCACCGCCCTGGAGGCCTCGGCGGAATCGTCGCTCGACGGCACGGTGGACGTGGATCTGGTCGAGGCCAGTGTCGACAAGGCCGCGGTACGCTACGACCGCGCCGGCGACCAGCACTACGACGTGATCAGCGCGTTCATCAAATCGCTGCGCGGGTCGGATGTCGACGCGGCGCTGCACTATCTGGCCCGGATGATCAGCGCGGGGGAGGATCCGCGCTTCATCGCGCGGCGATTGATGATCCAGGCCTCCGAGGACGTCGGCATGGCCGACCCCACCGCCCTGCAGACCGCGGTCGCCGCCGCGCAGGTGGTCCAGCTGGTCGGTATGCCGGAGGCGCAGCTGGCGCTCGCGCACGCGACCATCCACGTCGCTACCGCACCCAAGTCGGGTGCGGTCGCGGCGGCCATCGGCGCGGCCATGTCCGACATCGCGGCGGGTAAGGCCGGCGCGGTGCCGCCCCACCTGCGCGACGGGCATTACGCGGGCGCGGCGAAACTCGGCAACGCGCAGGGCTACAAATATCCGCACGACCACCCGGACGGGATCCTCGCGCAGCAGTACCCGCCCGACGAACTGGTCGGCGCCGACTACTACACCGCGACCGATCACGGCTACGAGCGCGAGATCGGGCCGCGGGTCACCAAGTTGCGCCGCATCGTCCGAGGTCGCTGAGCCGGGTGCGCGCCGCACGACCGCTGAAAACCGGCTGGACCGCGCCCGGTAGGCTGGATATTCGTGCAGACCCACGAGATCCGACGGCGTTTCCTGGACCACTTCGTCCGTGCCGGCCACACCGAGGTACCGAGTGCCTCGTTGATCCTGCCGGACCCGAACCTGCTGTTCGTCAATGCGGGCATGGTGCAGTTCAAGCCGTATTTCCTGGGCCAGGAGGCGCCGCCGTTCTCGCGCGCGACCAGCGTGCAGAAGTGCGTGCGCACCGGCGATATCGAAGAGGTGGGCGTCACCACCCGCCACAACACGTTCTTCCAGATGGCGGGCAACTTCTCCTTCGGTGACTACTTCAAGGAAGGCGCGATCACCTTCGCCTGGGAGCTGATCAGCAGATCTCAGGAAGAAGGCGGATTCGGCTTCGATCCGGAGCGGATCTGGGTCACCGCCTACGAAAGTGATCCCGAGGCCGCCGAGATCTGGCATCGCGTCGCCGGAATCCCGAAGGAGCGCACCCAGTTCCGCGACGGCAAGGACAACTACTGGGATATGGGTGTGCCGGGTCCCGGCGGGCCGTGCTCGGAGATCTACTACGACCGCGGGCCGGAATACGGCGCCGAGGGCGGCCCGGTCGCCGACGAGGATCGCTACCTCGAGATCTGGAATCTCGTGTTCATGCAGGACATCCGCGGCGAGCAGAGCCCCAAGCTGGGCTATCCGCCGGTCGGATCGCTGCCGAAGAAGAACATCGACACCGGCATGGGCATCGAACGCGTGGCGATGCTGCTGCAGGGCGTGGACAACGTCTACGAAACCGATCTGCTGCGCCCCATCATCTCCAAGGCCGAGGAGCTGACCGGCAAGAGCTACGGCGTCGAACACGCCGACGATGTGCGCTTCCGGGTCATCGCCGACCATGCCCGCACCTCGGCGATGCTGATCGCCGACGGCGTCAATCCCGGCAACGACGGCCGCGGCTACGTGCTGCGCCGGCTGCTGCGCCGGATCGTGCGCTCGGCCCGGCTGCTGGGTGCCGAGAAGCCGGTGATCGGCGAATTCATGAAGGTCGTCAGCGAGCTGATGTCGCCCTCGTACCCGGAACTGGCCACCGATTTCACCCGCATCGAGACCGTCGCCGTCGGTGAGGAGACCGCCTTCCTCAAGACGCTGAGCACCGGGTCGAAGCTGTTCGACGACGCGGTCGCCGAGGTGAAGGCCACCGGTGGGCGCACGATCGCGGGCAGTGAGGCGTTCACCCTGCACGACACCTACGGTTTCCCGATCGATCTGACCCTGGAGATGGCCGCCGAGGCCGGGCTCGAGGTCGACGAGTCGGGCTTCCGCACGCTCATGGCCGAGCAACGGCAGCGAGCCAAGGACGATGCGCAGGCGCGCAAGCACGCCCACGCCGATTTGTCGATCTACAAGGAACTGGTCGACCGCGGCGCCACCGAATTCACCGGCTTCGACGAGCTCGCCACCGAGGCGCGGGTTCTCGCCCTCATCGCCGATGGTGTCCGGGTCCCCACCGCGACCGCCGGGCAGGACGTCGAGGTCATCCTCGATCGCAGTCCCCTCTATGCCGAATCCGGTGGTCAGATCGCCGACCGCGGCACCCTCACGGCGTCGGGCACGGAGTTGCGCGTCAACGACGTGCAGAAGATCGCCAAGAAGCTGTGGGTGCACAAGACCACCGTCGAACGCGGTCGGATCACCGAGGGCGATGCCGTCCTCGCCCAGGTCGATCCGGCGTGGCGGCGTGGCGCCACCCAGGGACACTCCGGCACGCACATGGTGCATGCCGCGCTGCGGCAGGTGCTGGGCCCGAACGCCGTGCAGGCCGGTTCGCTGAACAAGCCCGGCTATCTGCGCTTCGACTTCAACTGGCAGGGCCAGCTGTCCGAGTCGCAGAAGGCCGACATCGAGGCCGTGTCCAACGATGCGGTGGGCTCGGACTTCCCGGTGAACACCTTCGTCACCGATCTGCCCAAGGCCAAGGCGATGGGCGCGCTGGCGCTGTTCGGCGAGAACTACGGGTCCGAGGTGCGCGTCGTCGAGATCGGCGGGCCGTTCTCGATGGAACTGTGCGGCGGTACCCACGTCGAACACTCGTCGCAGATCGGGCCGATCACACTACTCGGCGAATCGTCGGTCGGTTCCGGCGTGCGCCGCGTGGAGGCTTTCGTCGGGCTGGATTCCTACAAGTACCTGGCCAAGGAGCGAGCCCTGCTGGCCGGTGTGGCCGCCTCGCTCAAGGTGCCCTCCGAAGATGTGCCGGCTCGGGTCGAGCAACTGGTGGAACGGTTGAAGGTCGCCGAGAAGGAACTCGAGCGCACCAAGGCCGCGGCCGTGCTCTCGCAGGCGGGTGCGTACGTCGAGCAGGCGCAGCGGGTCGGCGAGGTGCTGCTGGTCGCGGCGGCCGCCCCCAAGGGTGTCGGCGCGGGCGATCTGCGGACCCTGGCCACCGATATCCGCGGCCGATTCGGCAGCGAGCCGGCGGTGGTCGTTCTGCTCGGCAATGCCGACGGCAAGGTGCCGTTCGTGGTCGCGGTGAACAAGCCCGCCCAGGCGCTCGGCGTCAAGGCCGGTGAGCTGGTCGGCAGTTTCGGCCCGAGTATCGCGGGCCGCGGCGGCGGTAAGCCGGAGATGGCGCAGGGCGCCGGCTCCGACCCGTCCGGTATCGAGGCCGGCCTGGCCGGCGTGCGCGCACGGGTGGCCGAGATCGCCGCCTGATGGACCATTCCGAGAATTCGGAGCCTTCGGAACCGGAGCCGTCCCGATCGGGGGCGGCTCCGGAAGCCGGGGCCGCCCGGCCGGACGACATCCCGGCCGAACGCCCCGACGCGCGGACCGATCCCGGCCGCGGCCGGCGGATCGGCATCGACGTGGGGACCGTGCGCATCGGAGTCGCCGCGAGTGACCCGGACGGGATTCTGGCGACCCCGGTGGAGACGGTGCCGACCGTCAAGGGTGGAAAACGCGGTCCGGCAACCGATCTGCTCCGGGTAGCCGAGATTGTGCGGGAATACGAAGCGGTCGAGGTAATCGTCGGTCTACCACGGACATTACGGGGGGCCAGCGGCTCGTCGGCACAGCTGGCCGCCCGGTTCGCGCGACGTTTGCGGAACATGATTCCTGGTGTGCCGATACGACTTTCCGACGAACGTTTGACTACGGTGTCAGCTGCACGTGCATTGCGGGACAGTGGAGTTCGCGCGCGCGGCCGGCGGCAGGTGATCGACCAGGCGGCCGCCGTGTCGATCCTGCAAGGGTGGTTGGACGAACGGAGTGCGGTGTTGAACTCGGCCGGTGCAGACGAGGCCAGGTGGTCGGATGAGTGACCGCTGGTCGCGGGCCGGAGAACGCTCGCGCCGGCGCGCCGACGAGCAGCAGCGGCGCTACCGGCGTGGTGGTGCGCATCGCAGCGCCACCGACGAGTGGGACGACTACGAGGACGACGACACCGCCGTCATCCCGCGCTACGTCGACGAGGACGAGCCGGCCGCGCACTACGCCGACACCGCCGCCGGGTACGGCGCTCGCTATGACCACGAGCTCGCCGGCGCCGGATACGCGGATCCCGACTACCCCGACCCCGACTACCCCGACCCCGACTACGCCGAACCGGGGTACGAGCGGACCGGCGGCAGCGGCCATCGGTATCGCCGCGACGAGTACGACTCCGAAACCGATATCGAACCGATCGCCGACGACGAGCCGGAACCCGCGCCCGCGGCCGCCAGGCGCGGCGCCCGGGCGAGCGCGGCCTCGCCGCAGGAGGCGCAGCGGGGAAGCCGCCGCGGTTCCGGCGGCAAGTCCGCGGGGAGAGCGCAGGCTCGTGCCTCGGGCCGACCGGCACGGTCGGGCTCGTCCGGTGGGCGTAGCCGCCGCACTCGCGTGGCCTCCCGCAAGGCGGCCGAGCGGCAGCGTCGCCGCCGGAATCTGCTCGTCCTGGGGTGCGTGTTCGTCGTCCTGTTCGTGGTGGCCGGTGGTTACGCCGGATACAAATTCGTCCGCTCGATGGGCGGACCCGAGGATTTCGACGGCCCGCCCGGCCCGCTGGCCGTGGTCCAGGTGCACACCGGTGACACCGCCGAACAGATCTCGCAGACCATGGTCGAAAGGGGTGTCGTCCGTAGCAGCGGGGCCTTCTACCAAGCGGCCGTGCGGAATTCGGGCATCACCTCGGTGCAGCCGGGCTATTACGCGGTGCCGACGCACAGCAAGGGTGCCGACGCGGTCGCGGCCCTGCTGAAGAAGACCTCCCGGGTGGGCAACGTGGTGGTCTCCGAAGGACGGCGGCTGCACGATTCCACGGATGTGAACACCGGCGCCCGTAACGAGGGCATCTACCGCAAGATCGCCGACGCCAGCTGCGTCGGGACCGGTGCGGACAAGAAATGCGTCACCTACGAACAACTCGATGCCGCCGGGGCCACGGCCGACGCGACCGCGCTGGGCGTTCCGGCCTGGGCCGTCGACGCGGTGCGCAAGGTCCCCGATCGCACACGCCAGCTCGAGGGCATGATCGCCGCGGGCACCTGGGATTTCGATCCTTCCGGCACGCCCGAGCAGATTCTGGCGCAGCTGGTGAGCGAGAGTGCCGCCGGCTACGAGACGACCGGACTGCTGCAGTCGGGGGCGACCAACAAACTGAATCCCTATCAGACGCTGATCGCGGCCTCACTGGTCGAACGGGAAGCGCTGCCCCAGGACATGTCGAAGGTGGCCCGGGTGATCGTGAATCGGCTCGCGGTCGATCAGCCGTTGCAGCTGGATTCCACGGTCAACTACACCCTCGACCGCACCGAGGTCGCCACCACGGATGCCGACCGGGCGCGCAAGACACCGTGGAACACCTACGCCATGCCGGGGCTGCCGGCCACGCCGATCTCCTCGCCGTCGCTGGATGCCATGCGCGCGGTGGAGAATCCGGCGCCGGGACCGTGGCTGTACTTCGTCACCGTCGACAAGCAGGGCACCACCATGTTCGCCGAAAGCTACAGCGAACATCTGCGCAATATCCAACGCGCCCAGCAGAGCGGAATTCTCGACAGTGGCCGATAACGGAGCGGGATCGCCGGAATCGGGACGCAAGGCAGCGGTACTGGGCAGTCCGATCGCGCATTCGCGGTCCCCGCAATTGCATCTGGCCGCCTATCGTGCGCTGGGGCTGGACTGGACCTACGAGCGCATCGAATGCACCGGCGAGCAACTGCCCGCCCTCATCGACAGCTTGGATTCGTCCTGGGTCGGGCTGTCGGTGACGATGCCCGGCAAGGTCGCGGCCCTGAACTACGCCGGCGAACGGACCGAGCGCGCGGTTCTGGTCGGCTCCGCCAACACCTTGGTGCGCACCGCGACCGGGTGGCGAGCCGATTGCACCGATGTGGACGGCGTGCGTGGCGCGCTACAGGGCGGCGGCGTGGAAACGGTGCGCCGATCGGTCGTGCTCGGGGCGGGCGGTACCGCGCGACCGGCACTGCTGGCGCTGGCCGAACTCGGCGCCGAGACGGTCACCGTGGTCGCCCGTGACGCCGAGCGGGCCGAGCCGACCCTCGCGCTGGCTCGCCGGCTGGGAATGGCGACCGAGTTCTCCGACTTCGACGCCGATCGGGTGCGCGCGGCATGTGCGCGCGCCGACGCGGTGGTCAGCACGGTGCCGGCCGCCGGTGCGGCGGTGGTGGCCGAGGCGGTCGCGGCGGCGCCGGTGGTGCTGGACGCGATCTACGATCCGTGGCCGACGCCGCTCGCGACCGCCGTGCGGCGTGCGGGGCATACCGTCGTCAGCGGATTGCAGATGCTGCTGAATCAGGCCTACGGCCAGGTCGAACAGTTCACGGGCCGGCCCGCGCCACGGGCGGCGATGGCGGCGGCTCTGGATCTCCGTGACTTCTAGAACCGGTTCCAATTCGATGACGTCACAACACAGGCTAAGGTGATCGACATGAATTCGTGGGTGTTGCGCGCCATAGTCCTCGGTGCGCTGACCGTCGTACTGCGAACCCTGCTGGGTTTCGGCATGATCTACTGGCCGACCAACGGCTCGTGGATGCGCATCGTGTGCTTGATCGTGCTGGTCGTCGCGGGCGTCGCCTGGGGGCTGATCGACGGTCGCAGTGATCGGCGGGCCAATCCCGATCCGGAGCGCGGCGGTGCCGACCTCACCATGCGCTGGCTGAAGGCCGGTGTGGTCGGTGGTGTGGGCAGCGGGCTGGTGGCGTGGCTGCTGGATTTCGTGCCGAAGTTCGATCTCGGCGACAACGGTCTGCTGTTCGAACTGACCGCTGGTGCCTCGTTCATCGTGCTGATGATCTTCATTCCGGCGATGGTCGGCGTGGCGATCGGCCGTTTCCTGGTGGGCCGGGATCGGCGCAAGAGCGAATCCTCGGTACCCCCGGCGGCGGCCTCCCCGGCCTGATCGCCGAATGATCCGCTCATCCGGGCCGCGGATCCTGTCCGCGGCCCGGATTTTCGTGTGCTAGAGCAGGATTCCGCCGACGGGGCTGTCCTCGCGGGCGATGGTCGCATACGCCGCCGCCAGCAGCGACGGATCGGGACCCTCCAGCCGGCCCGGCTTGGCCAGACCGTCGAGAACGACGAATCGAACGATGCCCGAGCGGGTCTTCTTGTCGGTCTGCATGGTTTCGAGCAACTGCGGCAGCGCATCGGCGTCATAGGTGGTCGGCAGGCCGACGCTCTCCAGAATCGCGCGGTGCCGGTCGGCGGTCGCGTCGTCGAGGCGCCCGGCCAGCCGGCCGAGTTCGGCCGCGAAGACGAGGCCGACCGAGACCGCCGCACCGTGGCGCCACCGGTAGCGTTCCCGCCGTTCGATCGCGTGCCCGAGGGTATGACCGTAGTTGAGGATCTCGCGCAGGCTCGCCTCCTTGAGATCGGCGGCCACCACGTCGGCCTTCACCTGGATCGCCCGGCGGACCAACTCCGGCAACACGTCGCCCTTCGGGTCCAGTGCGGCGGCGGGGTCGCGTTCGATCAGGTCGAGGATCACCGGGTCGGCGATGAATCCGGCCTTGATGATCTCGGCCATTCCGGCGACGATCTCGTTGGGCGGCACCGTTTCGAGGGTGACCAGATCCACCAGCACGGCCGACGGTTCGTGGAAGCAGCCGACCAGGTTCTTCCCGGCCTCGGTGTTGATTCCGGTTTTGCCCCCGACCGCCGCGTCGACCATCGCCAGCAGCGTGGTGGGCACGTGGACGACCTTCACGCCGCGCATCCAGGTGGCGGCGACGAACCCGGCCAGATCGGTGGCCGCACCCCCGCCGAGGCTGATCACGACGTCCTGGCGGGTGAGGCCGATGCGGCCGAGCACCTCCCAGCAGAAGCCGGCGACCGGCAGGTCCTTCCCGGCCTCGGCATCCGGGATTTCGATGCGGTGCGCGTCGAGGGTGTCACCGTGCGAGCCGACGGCCTGCTCGGCGAGCGCCTGCCGCACCACCTCCGCGGTCTCGGTCAGCGGCGGCTGATGGAAGATCGCCACGGTCCGCACGCCGGGATGGCGGGCGACCTGCTCGACCAGTTCGCCCAGCAGCCCCCGGCCGATGATCACCGGATACGGATCGGCGGTTCGGACGTCGATGCGGGTGGGCTCGCTCATGTGTGCTGCTCCGATTCCTCTAGTGCTCGTCGTAGGCGTGCCCGGCGGGCGCGGGCGCGTCGGGACCGACCGGCCCCGGGTGCCGCTTCGTGCGCGGTCTGCGCGGCGTCACCCGCGAGACGTCCAGCGGGCGAAGGTGTTTCGTCGGGTGCGGGCACCGGCAGCGGCTCCGGTCCGGAGCCGACCGGGCGCACCGGCTCCGGATGGGGCGCCGCCGCCGGGCCGGGGTTCCGACTCGCGGCGGGAGGGCCGGCGGCGCGGGTGGCGGTACGCCGGATTCGTCCCGGTCGTGCATTCTGCTGTGCGGCGGATGGTTTCGCGTCGGTGTCGGCCGCCGCCGGTTCGGACGTGCGGGCGGGACGCTCGGCGGCGGGGTCGATGGGCGGCGTGTCGGCCGAGGTGCCGGTCCGGTTGCGGGAGTGTCGGCGGCCGCCGCGGCGGGACCGCCGGGCTCGGCGGCGCGGCTGGGTACGGTCCGTCTCGATCGAATCCGGTTGCGCGGCTTCGGTTTCACCGGGCTCGGGTGCGGTCCGCGCGGCGCTGTCGGCCGCGGCGCGGGTGCGGCGACGACGCCCACGCGGGCGGGAACGACGGGTGCCCGTGGGTTCGGCACTCGTCGAATCCGGTTGCGGCGCCGGTGTTTCGGCCGGTTCGACGCCGAGTTTGGTGAGGATGGCACGGACGACGCGGCCGGGACTGCGGCCGTCGGTGCGGATCCGGATGGAGGCCACCTCGCGATACAGCGGTCGGCGCACGCGCATGAGTTCGCGATATTTCGCGCTCGGATCGTCGCCGTTGAGCAGCGGCCGATTCGTCGACGCCCCGGTCCGGCGCAGTCCCTCGGACACGCTGATCTCCAGGTACACCACCGTGCGCCCGCGCAACAACTCCCGGGTCGCCGCGGACAGGATCGCACCGCCGCCGAGGGATACGACCCCGTGTTCGGCGAGGATCGCGCGGCGCACCACGCGTTCCTCGATGCGCCGGAATTCCGGCTCGCCGTCGGTGGCGAAGATGTCGGGGATGCTGCGACCGGTGTCCTGTTCGATCCCGGCGTCGGTGTCGTAGAGCGAGACGCCGAGTTCGCGAGCGAGCTTGCGCCCGATCGTCGACTTACCGGCCCCGGGCGGGCCGATGAGGATCACGCTGGGCCGGCCGGGGTCGCTGCGGACGATCACGACGGCTGTCCCGGGCGCCGGACCCGGGCGGTGCCGCGCGCGGGATCAGCCATTCATGCCTCCGACGCCACGACGCCCGGGATGTGCGGGCGGGTCTGGATGCGCTTCTGGTACGTCGTGAGGTTGTCGACGGTCTCGGCGAGGGAATCGCCGCCGAACTTCTCCAGCACCGCCTGCGCGACGACGAGCGCGACCATGGCCTCGGCGACCACACCGGCGGCAGGGACCGCGCAGACGTCGGAGCGCTGATGGATGGCCACCGCCTCGTCGCCGGTGGCCATATCCACGGTGGACAGCGCGCGCGGAACGGTGGAGATGGGCTTCATCGCCGCGCGCACGCGCAGGGCTTCGCCGTTGGTCATACCGCCCTCGAGGCCGCCGGCGCGGTTGGTGGAGCGCAGCACCCCGTCGGGACCAGGGCGCATTTCGTCGTGGGCGGCGCTGCCGCGCCGCCGCGCGGTCTCGAATCCGTCGCCGACCTCGACACCCTTGATGGCCTGGATCCCCATCAAGGCAGCGGCCAGCCGGGAATCCAGACGCTGTTCACCGCTGACGAACGATCCCAATCCGACCGGCAGTCCGGTGACCACCACCTCGACGACGCCACCGAGGGTGTCGCCGTCCTTCTTGGCGGCCTCGATCTCGGCGATCATCGCGGTTTCGGCCTCGGGGTCGAATGCGCGGACCGGGCTGGCGTCGACGGCCTCGAGATCGGCAGCGGACGGCACGAAACCCGGACGCGCGGCCGCGGTGCCGATCGAGACCACGTGGGAGACGACCTCGACGCCGAGGGCCTGGCGCAGGAACTGCCGCGCTACGGTGCCCGCGGCGACCCGAGCGGCGGTTTCGCGGGCACTGGCGCGTTCGAGCACGTTGCGGGCGTCGTCGAAGCCGTATTTGAGCATCCCCGAGTAGTCGGCGTGGCCGGGACGGGGGCGCGTCAGCGGGGCGTTGCGGGCCAGCTCGGCCAGTTCGGCCTCGTCGACCGGGTCGGCGGCCATGACCTCGGTCCACTTCGGCCATTCGGAATTGGCGATCTCGATCGCGACGGGGCCACCCATGGTGCGGCCGTGGCGGATCCCGCCGATCACGGTGACCTTGTCGGCCTCGAACTTCATCCGCGCGCCGCGGCCGTAGCCCAGTCGTCGCCGCGCCAGTTGCGCGGCGATATCGGCCGAGGTCACCTCGACACCGGCCACCATCCCCTCGACGATGGCGACAAGAGCGGGACCATGAGACTCACCAGCAGTAATCCAGCGCAACACGACCTCCATCTTTCCACGTCACAACGGTTCCCCGGACATCGGTGTCCACGCGGCTACACCGTGGGCCACAGTGCCGCAACGGTAGCCAGGCACATCGCGGGCCCGTGTGGCACCGTGATCGAGGCGCCGAACACACCATGGCGACGGTTCGAATCTCGGGCCGCGGCCGGACGGTCACCGGGATGCGCGGCACGGATCGCGGTGCCGTCTCGGACGTGCGCGATCGGCCTGCCGCCGGCGCCGACCGCGCGGGAGGCGCGGGCGGCGACCTGCATCGCGACCAGCGCGCCGAGTCCGGCCGAAGCGGTCAGCAGGGGTGCGCCGATCGCGGCCCACACCCAGCAGGACGGCCCGCCCACCGCCGCGGCGGCGCCGGTGCCGAGCGCCAGCTTCACATCTCCCGCCCCGCACGCCGCCGGCTCGACGAGATGCACCAGTAGGTACGGCACGGCGAGCAGCAGCGCACCGGCGATCGCCGCGCCGGCCCGGCCGGTCGATGCCGCGAGCACCGGCACCACCGCCGCACCCGGCAGGGTGAGCACGTCGGGCAGTCGCCCGGTCCGAATGTCGATCACGCTGAGTGCGACGCACCAGACGATCAGTGCGAGATAGGCGGTGGTGGTCATGCACTCATCGTCGCTCGCGGCACGTGCCCGCCCGGCCCCGCGAACCTGAAATGTGGACAACCGCAACAGTTGTGAACACGCGACGAGTAACACCGCCCCGCCGCCGGTCGCGGACGGGGTCGCGGGTGACTGCGTGACGGCCTCGCAATACGACAGCGGTAGCGTGGCAGCCATGTCTGCTGATGACGGTGCCCGGCGCCCCGACCACGCTGCGCGTCGGGCCGGGTTGCGAGACCTGTTGGTGGAGAACGGGGTCGATGCCCTGCTGGTGACCGATCTGGTGAATATCCGGTACCTGACCGGCTTCACCGGCTCCAACGCCGCCCTGCTCGTGCACTCCTGGGACGGCAGCCAGGTGGGCGAGGACGGCGAGCGGACGGTCATCTGCACCGACGGCCGCTACATCACCCAGGTCGGCGACCAGGTACCCGACGTGCACGCCGAGATCGCTCGCGCCAGTGCGCGCCGGTTGGTCGAACTGGCCGGGGAATGGCAGATCGGCCGCGTCGGCTTCGAAAGTCACGTCGTGACCGTCGACCAGCACCGCGGCTTCGTCGAGCAGGGCAGCGGCCTTCAATTCGTCCCCGCGCCCGGTCTGGTCGAACAACTGCGCACGGTCAAGGACGACTACGAGATCGAGCAGCTGCGGGCGGCGTGCGCGGCCGCCGACGCCGCGCTGGCGACCCTGCTGGAACGAGGGGGACTGCGTCCGGGCCGCACCGAGCGCCAGGTCGCCCGCGAGCTGGAGTGGCTGATGTTCGAGCACGGCGCCGACGCGATCGCCTTCGAGACCATCGTGGCCGCCGGTGCCAATTCCGCAGTGCCGCATCATCGCCCGACCGACGCGGTGCTGGCGGCGGGCGATTTCGTGAAGCTCGATTTCGGCGCGGTGGTCGGCGGCTACCACTCGGATATGACGCGCACCCTGGTGCTGGGCGAGCCGACAGATTGGCAGCGCGAGATCTACCAGCTCGTATACGAGGCGCAGCGGGCCGGCCGCGAGGCGCTGGCACCCGGTGTGCCGTGCGCGGCGGTCGATGCTGCGGCCCGCTCGGTGATCGCGTCGGCCGGGCACGGCGACCTGTTCGTGCACGGCCTCGGACACGGCGTCGGACTGCAGATCCACGAAGCGCCTCCGGTCGCCAAAACCGCGACCGGTACACTTCTGGATGGCGTGGCGGTGACCGTCGAGCCAGGTGTGTATTTCCCCGGCCGCGGCGGAGTTCGCATCGAGGACACGCTCGTGGTTCGTGCGGGGGGTCCGGAGTTGCTCACCCACACCACCAAAGACCTCACCGTGGTCGACTGACCCCGGCTGCCCCAACGGGCCGGTCCCTACGGCCCGGCCTACAGAACGTCGAACAGTACTAACAAGGAGATCCGAGGACAGTGGCGGACACCAGCGACTTCAAGAACGGCCTCGTGCTGAAGATCGACGGTCAGCTCCAGCAGATCGTCGAGTTCCAGCACGTCAAGCCGGGTAAAGGTCCCGCGTTCGTGCGGACCAAGCTGAAGAACGTGCTGTCCGGCAAGGTGGTCGACAAGACGTTCAACGCCGGCGTGAAGGTGGAGACCGCCACCGTGGACCGCCGGGACATGACCTACCTGTACCACGACGGGTCGGACTACATCTTCATGGACGGCCAGACCTTCGACCAGATCGGTATCGACGAGCAGACCATCGGTAAGGGCGCCGGCTTCCTGCTGGAGAACATGACCGTGCAGGTCGCCACGCACGAGGGCGCGCCGCTGTACGTCGAGCTCCCGGTCACCGTCGAACTCGAGGTCACCCACACCGAGCCCGGCCTGCAGGGCGACCGCTCCAGCGCCGGCACCAAGCCCGCGACGCTGGAGACCGGTGCCGAGGTGCAGGTGCCGCTGTTCATCAACGTCGGCGACAAGCTGAAGATCGACTCGCGCGACGGCGGCTATCTGGGCCGGGTCAACGCCTGATCCTCCGGATCCACCGGCCCGGCGCCGGAACCATGGGCGGCGCGCGCGTATCGGCTTTCCGGTATCGCTCGCGCCGCCGTCGACACTGCGAACGGGATAATGGTGATCGTGGCTGATCAGCCCGTGGACAAGAAGTCCACCCACAAGAAACTCGGAGCCCGGCACAAGGCCCGCCGCCGGGCTGTGGATCTGCTCTTCGAGGCCGAGGCGCGCGACATCGACCCGGCCGACCTGGTCGCGGAGCGCCTGGACCTGGCCGGTCGCGACGAACAGGTCGCCCCGGTGAATCCCTACACCCGCACCCTCGTCGAAGGCGTCGCCGACGATCTGGATCGCGTCGACGGCACCATCGAGTCCTATCTGCAGGACTGGACCCTGGGGCGGCTGCCCGCGGTGGACCGCGCCATTCTGCGGGTGGCGGTGTGGGAGTTGTTCCACGCCAACGATGTTCCGCCGGTGGTGGCGGTCGACGAGGCCGTCGAGCTGGCGAAGGAACTGTCGACCGACGATTCGCCCGCGTTCGTCAACGGCGTGCTCGGCCGCATCGTGACGCTGGCCGACCAGGTGCGCGCCGCCGCGGCCGCCACCCGCCGCGACAGCGGGGCGTGATGATCAAATACCTCGTCCTCGCGATGCGCACCTCGGCGTGGACCGACGCGGTCATCGAACCGCACCGCGAATGGCTGGCCGATGTGCGCGCGCGAGGACAGCTGGACTGCACCGGCCGATTCACCGACGGCAGCGGCGGCGCCTATCTGGTGCTGGCCGAGAACCTCTCGGCCGCACGGGAATTGGTGTTCACCGATCCCATTCACACCACCGGCGCCTCCGAGCTGACGATCCGCGAATGGGAGATCACGGGCTGAGTCGTATTCGCGACATGCCCGTCAGATTCGGACAAATCCGTCAAATTTCCCGGATGCCCGCCGCGCCCGCATACTGTTCCGGTCACTTGACCTAGAAAAGGTGGAACGGATGCGGTTCAATTCGGCGACAGTGCGTACGGCACTGCGTCTCGCCCCGGCGATCGTCGCGGCGGCGACCCTGGCCACGACCGGTTGCTCGGCGGTGGAAAAAGGTGTCGACAAGGGTGTTCAGGTCGCCAAGGACCACAACAAATCCGACACCGCCCGGGCGAAGGTGGGCGACTGCATCAACGTGATCAACGCCTCGGCCGTCGATTCCGATACCGCACCGGTCGCCTGCACCTCCGACAAAGCCGTCTACAAGGTGGCGCAGGTGCACGACGCCAAGGTCGAGTGCGGGGCAGATTTCACCTCGTACGAGGAAACCCTCAACGGCGGCACGCTGGCGTATCTGTGCCTGGCGCCGAATTTCAAAACGGGACTGTGCTATGCGGATTCGCCGCTCAGCGGCTACAAGTACGCCGACTGCACATCCTCGGAGGCGAGTTTCCGGGTCGCCCAGCGCATCGACGGACAGGCCGACGACACGCTGTGCGGCCCGGAGTCCGACAGTGTGATCACATTGTCGGACCCGCAGACGACATTCTGTCTGGCACAACCGAAGTGAGCCGGGTCCTCCGCTCAGACGGTCCCGGGGCGCAAGACGATCGTGCCGAAGGTCGTACGCTCGTCGACCCGCCGATGGGCCTCGGCCGCATCCGCCAGCGGTAGCACACTGTCGATCAGCACGGTGAGATCACCGGCGGCGGCGAGTTCGAACGCCGCCGCCCGCTTCGCCGCCACCCCGGCCAGCCACTGCGCTCCGGAGCATCCGGTGAACGTGAGCCCGCGCATGATCAGGTCCATCGTCGTGACCTGGGCGGGAGCGCCGGACAGCCAGCCGTATCCGAGCATACGGCCTCGCAACGGGGTCATGACATCGAGGACGGCCGCGGCGCTCTCGCCGCCGATCGAGTCGAAAACCACGTCCACCGTGGCGTTTTCGAGGCGTTCGCCGAGCCGGCGCGGCCAATCCGGATCGCGGTGGTCGACGACCGTGTGCGCGCCGAGTTCGCGGGCGCGCTCGGTTTTGGCCGCGCCGCCGGCGGTGGCGATGATGTGTGCGGCGCCGGATCGGGCGGCCAATTGGGTGAGGTAGCCGCCGATTCCGGTGGCCGCGGCTTCGATCAGAACGGTGTCGGTACCGGTGAGTGCCGCGGCCTCGAGCAGGGCCAGTGCCACCGATCCGCTCATCGCCACGGCCGCGGCGGCATCGCTCGCCAATCCGTCCGGTACGCGGACCGCGGATTCGGCGGGGGCGCACATCCATTCCGCGTAACTGCCGAAGTCGTTGCGCGCCACCAGGACCCGCTGCCCTTTCCATTCCGGGGCGACGTCTTCGGCCACGGCGGTGACGACCCCGACCGCCTGGGTTCCGAAGACCGCCGGGGTCGGCGTCGGTGTCGGGAACATGCCCGACCGCAACATCGTCTCCGGGTACAGCACCGGGACCGCCTCCACCCGGATCAGCACCTCGCCGGGCTGGGGGCTGGGCTCGCCCACCTCGCGCGCGACGAGGACCTCCGGTCCACCGACCCCGGTCATTACGATTGCCTGCATATCGACCTCATAACTTGACTAACGGTCCAGATACTTCGCCCGGAAGAATATGGACCGTCGGTCAAGTTTGTCAACGGGACTGGAGTGGGCAGTGGCGCAGCAGCGCAGAGAACGAGCCGATGCGGCGCGCAACCGTCGCGCGATCCTCGATGCGACGCGGGCGCTGCTGGCCGAAGGTGGGGCCGAGGCGGTGACCATGGACCGGGTGGCCGCCGCGGCGGGAGTCGGCAAGGGCACGGTGTTTCATCGTTTCGGCTCGCGCGCGGGACTGTTGCACGCGATGGTCGCCGAACCGGCCGAAACACTGCGGGCGGCGATCACCGACGGCCCGCCGCCGCTGGGCCCCGGCGCGCCTGCGGGGGAGCGGCTGCTCGCCTTCTTCGATGCGATGGCCACGATGGTCGCCGACAACGTCGAACTGATGGTCGCGGCCTACCGCAGCGTGCCCCCGCATCCGCGCACGTCCGAATTCCACGCCACCTGGGCGGAGCACATCACGAAGCTGCTGACCGAGGCGCGTCCGGATCTCGACGCCGAGGGGGTCGGCCACCTGCTGTTCGGCATGCTGGGCAGCGATTACGCCCTTTCCGCGGTGCGCGAAGGGCAGAGCGAAAGGTTGCGAGAATCCGTGCGGCAGGTGGTGCTCGCTGTGGTCAGCCCGTGAGCAGAACGCCGCCCACCGCACCCGCGGTCGCGATCACGGCCAGCGCCAGCCCGGTGCACACGAACCGGACCGGCGGCACCCGGACCGCGTGGGAACGGCAGAACTCCAGGCACAGCAGCGTGGCCAGCGAGGCCCACGGCGTGGCTATCGCGCCGACGTTCGTGCCGATCAGCAAGGACAGCAACTGGTTTCGGTGGTCGGGCGGTATCACCGCCTCACCGGCGGTGTAGGCGGGCAGGTTGTTGACGATATTCGACAGGCCGAGGCCCGCACCGGCAGCGCGATAGGCCCCGGCCGTGCCGGAATCGGTGCCGATGAGCGCGGCCATCAGATCCGAGAGCCCGTACCGGCCCAAGGTCGGGATGACCAGGAACAGTCCGATCACGAAGATCAGCAGCTGCCACGGGATCAGCGACGGGCGCAGCGCGCTGCGGTCGAACACGGCGAATCCGGCGATCGCGAGGACCGCCGCGGCGAGTGCGGCGTAGCCGATGTGGTCGCCGACGAAGGGAATCGCCAGGACGAACAGCGCGCAGGCGCCCCCGGCCGTCGCGAACAGCGCCCGGTCCCGGGTGTTGCGCAGCCGGATCGGGGCGGGCGCCAGGTAGCGATCGGTGCCGCGCCGGCCGCGTCGCCAGTACCAGATCCACAGCGCCGCCATGGTCGCGATGAGCGAGATCAACTGCGGCAGCCACATTCTGGCCGCGAAGCCGGTGGCATCGAGGCCGATCCGGTCGGCGGCGAGCAGATTGGTGAGGTTGGATACGGGCAGCAGCAGACTGGCGGTGTTCGCCAGCCACAATGTGGTCATCGCCAGCGGCAGCGGTGGAATGCGCGCGGGCTTGGCCAAGGCCAGCATGACCGGTGTCAGCAGGACCGCGGTGGTGTCGAGGTTGAGCACCATCGTCGTCAGGGCCGCGAAACCGACGCAGAGCACGAACAGCGCCGGATAGCGTCCCCGCCCGGCGATCGCGATTCGATGGGCGATGACGTCGAAAACCTGTGCGCGCCGGGCCAGGTGGGCCAGCACGATCACACTGCCGAGAAACAGCAGCAGCGGTCCGATCCGGCGCATATTCGCCTCGGCGTCGGCCCGCGGCAGCCATCCGGTCAGCACGCACAGCACCCCGGCCGCGAGGACGGCGATGCGGATCCAGTCCAGCAGACGCGGTGCGGCGGCTTCCTCCGGCTCCGTCTCGTGCGCGCTGCGTTCGGGCGCCACCGGTTCGGACATCCGGCCATCATCGCACCGTGGCGCAGACCCGCGCGTGCCGGACCGCCCGCATCTGGGCCGGTTCACGGCGTGGGGGTGGCGACCCAACCGGCCACGATCGCCAGTCCGGTGGGACGGTGGACGCCGAGGAAGCCGAAGGGCCGGTCGAAGTTCACTGCGATCATCAGGGCATCGGCCGGCGCCGGTGGCATGCCGGTCGGTTCCATCAGAACCCCGGTGACGGCTGCGGCCGCGAAACCGTCGGCGGTGAATCGGGCGCAGACGTCCTGGGCCGCCGCGGTCACCCGGAGCGCGACCGGTGAGAGGCCGGGGAAGGGGTTGTCCGTCGCGGTGGTCGCCGCGGTCAGTCCGAACAACTCCGGATCGCGCAGCAGGTCGTGGGTGGATCGAACAGCGAAGGGCGGCACCTGGATTCGCAGGGTGTCCGATACGGCGGTCACCGTCCGCACCTCGAGCCCGGGGGCGGCGGTGCCCAGGCCGGGCTGGTGGGTTTCCACCGAACCGTCGAGTGCCCCCAGCCCCGCGGCCAGTACCACCGGAGCGGTGTCCCCCTCCTCGCCGAGCAGCAGATGCACATCCAGATCGGACGCACCACGCACCACGACGCGTGAAACCGGTGTGCCGGCCGTCAGCACTGCGGCGTCGCCGAGGCCGGTGCTGTACCGGGCGAGGGCAGGTCCGCGGTGTCCACGCCACGGGCCGCTCGACGGTTCCAGCACATCGGCGTGAAAGCTCTGCCGCCAGGCGGTGCGGGCGACGACGGCGGTCGCCAGCGCGAGCGCCGTCGCCGCGCCGATCCGGGCGGGGAAGCGATCGATCAGGCCGTCGGTATGGCGACGTGCCCACTCGTCGAGTCCGTCCTGTCCGCGCAGCGCGGCGATCGTGGCCGGAGGCAGCGCCCGGATCCATTCGTCGCGCAGCGCGATATCGTCGCGCACCCACACGCCGAGTGCCGCGCGCATTGATTCGGCGGCCTCGATCCGGCGCAGCAGGGTGACCGCGGCGGCGTGAGCGGATGCGGCGGGAAGGCCGGTCGCCGCGGTGAGTTCGCCGCGGGCCGGTTCGCCGGCCGCCGCGGCCAGTAGTGCGAGCAGCGGCCAGATTCCGCATCCGGACAGGACGAAATCCCCGGAACCCGCTGCGGCACACCATTTTCCGGTGAGAGTGTTGGCGGCGGCCACATCGGGTGCGAGGCTCGGCTGCATGGACGAAAGCCTACCGACGGGTGCCGACGGCAGTGCGCCCCTGCCGGGGTGTACGTGGGCGGCAGGGGCGCGTCCGGATCCTGTGGCCCGGACGATCGGCCGGAACCGATCTGCCGACGAGTCTGGTTCCTCAACCGCACTCGAGGTCCAGGCATGCGGTGCGTGGTCTGCGTCACGCCGGCGCGAACACTGGCCGAAACTACGTCTTCGTGGCCGAACGTGTTGAGGCGTCGCGGCCGGTGTGTGTCATCCTTCCGAAGCGGAACGGTCCGCGAGAGGTCCAGGAGGTAGGGATGGCTGGTGCCGGTACGGCCCGTCTGGCGGAACTGCGCGCGGGTCGCACGACCCCGGAGCAGGCGTGGCAGCTGTACGACAGCCTGCCCGAGGTCGCGGTCACCGAGATCACCACCGGCCGCTGGAGCGGCGACGAACTGGACACCGGACATCCGTGGGCCGGTGTGCTGGTCGAATCGGGTTGGTACGGAAAGCAATTCGATTCACCGGACGAGGTGCAACCGCTGCTGTTCGCCGGGCCGGACGGCCGGGTATTTCCGGTCGACCCCCGCCGAGTGCCGCTGGCGCTGGCCGCAACGCTGCCGTCGGCGGGATTCCGGGCCGCACGGCGCATGCTGCCGGCGTTGCGCCCGCTGCTGCGGACCCGTACCGCTCGTGCGCGCCTGCGCGAGATCGAATTCCGCGGCAAGGTCAGCGCGGCCATGATCTACGACCACCTGCCCATCATCGACATCTTCCGCCGGGTCGACGAGGACACCCTGCTCGGTGTGATGGATATGCGCGGGCTGGCCGACCCCTACTTCTTCATCCTGCGCCGCGACCGCTCCTGATCGCTCAGTCGTCCCCGGCGGCGAGGATCACCTCGAAGCGGGCGTCGGCAGTGTCGAGTTGCTCGAGAATGTGCTGCTTGACATGCGGCGCCAGCGGCGTGTCCGGGCGGGTGATCAGTTCGCGGTAGACCGCGGTGAGCGGCCGGTATTTGGTGGCGAGTTTCGACATGACGGCCTGCTCGTCGGCGTACAGGATGCCGACGCCGTTGTCGGTGAAATCGGAGATCTTCACCACCCGGGCCCACGGATCGCGGTCCAGGCTCGCGGCGACGTGGTCGCGGTATCGGAGGTGCCGGTCCTCGTCCGAATCGGGTGCCGGGTTGGTCACCGCCGCAACGAGATTCGATACGCGTTCGCCGAACCGCTGGGTGAGCACCGCCAGCGCTGCCGCGGTCAGGTCCTCGTCCGGCTCGGGCACGCCACGGAGGGTGACCAGGTCGGCGGCGTGATCCTCGACGGCGTCGTGCAGGAGGCCGGCGAGCACCAGGTCCGTGTCGTGCACCTCGTAGTGGCTCACGATGCGGATCGCCACCCGCAGTAGATGATTCAGGTACGGCTCGCGGCCGTAGTTGTCGCCACGGTGCAGGTCGGCCACGAATTCGAGTGCCGCCTCGACCCGTTCGGGGCCGGGCAGTTTGCGCTGCGACTCCAGCAGCAGTCGTTGCCGCAGCCCTTCCTCGCCGTGCACGTCGCTGAGTGTGTGCAACGGCATGGCCGCCAGAATTCCCGCCCCGATGGACTCCATCCGCCCAATCTAGCGGGACGAGGTGACAATCCGCCGTCGCCGGGTTTTCAGCGAACCCCGCGCGGGCGGAATTGGATGCTGATCCGCGGACCCACGGGCCGCCGCGTCTTCGGCACCGCATGTTCCCAGGTGCGCTGGCAGGAGCCGCCCATCACGAGAAGATCGCCGTGCCCCACGTGATAGCGAATGCTCGCGCCGCCGCCGCGCGGACGCAGCAGCAGGGCCCGCGGCGCGCCGATCGACAGGATCGCGACCATGGTGTCGTGGGTGGAACCGCGGCCCCCGGTATCACCGTGCCAGGTCACACTGTCCTCGCCGTCGCGGTAGTAGCACAGTCCGGCTGTGCGGAACGGTTCGCCGAGTTCCGGGCCGTAACGGCCGCTCAGAGCCGCGCGGGCGTCCTCCAGGATCGGGTCCGGCCAGGGCTCGTTCTCGCCGTAATGGCGCAGCAGTCGCGGTACGTCCACCACGCGGTCGTACATCGGGCGACGGTCGGCTCGCCACGGGACGCGAGTGGCCAGCCGTTCGAACAGTTCGTCGGCCCCGCGCAACCATCCCGGAAGCAGGTCGACCCACGCGCCCTCGGTCAGCTGGGTGCGGCGGACGCCGTCCAACGACCCCAGTTCGATGTCGCCGAAGCCGTCGAACAGCGATCTCTGCAGCGGTGTCGACATGCGTTCGAATCTACGTTCTATCGAACATATGTTCAAGCATCGGGTCGCGCGGCTACTCGGGGCCGATCCGGGCGGTCCGGATCAGTTCAGGTGCGCACGCACGAAATCGACCACCGCGTCGGAGAATTCGTCGTTGACATCGCTGGCCGCGGTATGGGCGGCGTCGGAGATCTCGACATATTCCATCTGCGGCACCAGCGCGCGGAAGTCGGCGACCCCCTGTTCGCTGACCACGTCCGACAACCGTCCGCGCACCAGCAGGACCGGGATCTCCAGCGCGCGGGCGGCATCCTCGAGGTCGCTGGTCTGCAGTTCGATGTCTTCCGGCCGGCTCGACATCATCGCCGGATCCCAATGCCAGTACCAGCGCCCGTCCTCGCGCAGCCGCAGATTGCGCCGCAGACCCTCCGGGTTGCGGGGCCGGCGGCGGTGCGGCAGGTATTCGGCCACCGCATCGGCGGCTTCCTCGAGGGAGGCGAAGCCCTCGGGATGGCCGCCGAGGAAGTTCATGACCCGTTCCACGCCCTTGTGCTCCGGGCGCGGCACGACGTCGACCAGGACCAGTCCGGCGATGCGCTCCCGGCCGGGACGGGCGGTGGCCAGCAGTGCGGTCAATCCGCCCATGCTCGCGCCGACCACGATGGCGGGCCGGTCGAGTTCGGCGAGAATGTCGAGGAGGTCGGCGGTCATCGCCGTGCGCGAGTAGTCGCCGTCCGGCGCCCAGTCGCTCTCGCCGTGCCCGCGGGCGTCCAGCAAAATGGCGTGCATTCCCACCTTCGCCAGCGCGGCGCCCGATTCCTTCCACGAGTGCCGGGTCTGGCCGCCGCCGTGCAGGAAGATCGCCAGCGGGCCGTCGGCCGGCCCCCAGCTCTCCCCGGCCAGGGCGATGCCGCCGTGGCCGCGGAAGGTGATCCGGCGGGGCTCGGTGAAGTCGGCTTCGTTGCTCACCCTTCGAGCATCCCACATCCGGTTTACGCTGTATGAAACAGTCCCGGCCAACGGTTGTGCCGTTCGCGTGATGTGTCGGCATAGCCGCAGGTGGCGGGGCTCACAGCCGGACCCCCGCCGTCGGGAGGCCGCGGCGGCGCTGCTACGCTCAGGCATCGAAAAGACATCCTTTAACGGACCGTCCGGTGAGGCGGGGAAGGAGGTCGGCATGGCCGTGCCCGAAGAGCGCGGCGGCCGCGTCGCGCCTGAAGAACGGGCCGCCAGGTCGAGCGCTGCCGAATATTCGCAGCGGCACGACCCCGAGTGGGTCCGCGCCGGGCGTGAACTGTTGTCCGCCTCCGATGTCGGCCGGACCATCGCGCGCATGGCGCATCAGATCATCGAGAAGACCGCGCTGGATTCGTCGGATCCCGAGGCGCCCCGGGTGGTGCTGATCGGCATTCCCACCCGCGGCACCACCCTCGCCGCGCGGCTGACCGATCGCATCGAGGAATTCTCCGGCGTGCGTCCCGCGCTCGGTTCGCTCGACATCACGCTGTATCGCGACGATCTGCGCAACCGCCCGCATCGCCCGCTGGAACGGACCTCGGTCCCCGAGGGTGGCATCGACGACGCGCTCGTCGTACTCGTCGACGACGTGCTGTTCTCCGGTCGCAGCGTGCGCTCGGCGCTGGACGGGCTGCGCGATCTGGGCCGGCCGCGCGCGGTGCAACTGGCGGTACTGGTCGATCGCGGCCATCGCGAACTGCCCATCCGCGCCGACTACGTCGGCAAGAACGTGCCGACCTCGCGCAGTGAGGACGTCTCCGTACTGCTCAGCGAACACGACGGTCACG
This sequence comes from Nocardia sp. 852002-51101_SCH5132738, assembly GCF_001665695.1. Taxonomy (NCBI): domain Bacteria; kingdom Bacillati; phylum Actinomycetota; class Actinomycetes; order Mycobacteriales; family Nocardiaceae; genus Nocardia; species Nocardia sp. 852002-51101_SCH5132738. Next base: position 82,465 of record NZ_LZML01000024.1, read on the forward strand.
ACGGCGTCTATCTGCATCAGGGGGATGAGCGGTGAGGCATCTGCTCTCGGTCACCGATCTCGACCGCACCGCCGCCACCGAACTGCTCGACGACGCCCAGCGCTTCGAACAGGCGCTGCTCGGCCGCGAAGTCCGCAAACTGCCCACGCTGCGCGGCCGCACCGTGATGACGGTGTTCTTCGAGAACTCCACCCGGACCCGGGTCTCGTTCGAGGTCGCCGGCAAATGGATGAGCGCCGATGTCATCAACGTGAGCGCCTCGAGCTCCTCGGTGTCGAAGGGCGAATCGCTGCGCGATACCGCGCTGACCCTGCACGCCGCGGGCGCCGACGCGCTGATCGTGCGGCATCCGGCCTCCGGGGCGGCCCATCAGATCGCGCGCTGGTTCGGCGAACTGGACGCCGGCTCGGGTGGATACACCGGAACCGGGCCCGCGATCGTCAATGCCGGCGACGGCACGCACGAACATCCCACCCAGGCCCTGCTGGACGCGCTGACGCTGCGGCAGCGACTGGGTGAGCTGACGGGCAAGCGCATCGTGATCGTCGGCGACATCCTGCACAGCCGCGTCGCGCGGTCCAATGCCTTCCTGCTCGACACCCTCGGCGCCGAAGTGGTGCTGGTCGCGCCGCGCACCCTGCTGCCGGTCGGGGTCGAGCAGTGGCCGGTGCAGGTCTCGCATTCGCTCGACGCCGCGCTGCCCGGCGCGGACGCGGTGATGATGCTGCGCGTGCAGGCCGAGCGGATGAACGGCGGCTTCTTCCCGTCGGCCCGCGAATACTCCATCGCCTATGGACTGAACGAGCGGCGCATGGCGCTGCTCGACGACGAGGCGGTCGTCCTGCATCCGGGCCCGATGCTGCGCGGTATGGAAATCGCGTCGGCGGTGGCCGATTCCCCGAAAGCCGCAGTGCTGCAACAGGTCACCAACGGTGTGCACATGCGCATGGCGGTGCTGTTCCGCCTGCTCGTCGGTGCGGGGGAGGCCGTCGCATGAGCGGAACACGGCCAGAGGCGGCAGCCTGCGTAACCCCCCAGGCCCCCGTTCATGCGCATCGACACCGCAGGAGGGTGAGCATGAGCTTCTTCGTGGAAGGTGAGGGCGCGTGAGCGATCTGGTTATCCGGGGCGTGCGGCCCTACGGCGAGGGTGAGCCGGTCGACGTGCTGGTGCGCGACGGCGTGATCGTCGCCCTCGGCGCGCGATCCGGCGACACCGTCGACGGCGTCGAGGTCGCCGCCGATGCCGAGGTGCTGGAGGCAGACGGCCGGATCCTGCTCCCCGGTTTCGTCGATCTGCACACCCACCTGCGCGAGCCCGGCCGCGAGGACACCGAGACCATCGAAAGCGGTTCGGCCGCAGCGGCATTGGGTGGCTACACCGCGGTGTTCGCGATGGCCAACACCAATCCCGTGGCCGACACCTCGGTCGTCACCGATCATGTGTGGCGGCGCGGGCAGGAGGTGGGGCTGGTCGATGTGCATCCGGTCGGCGCGGTGACCGTCGGCTTGGCCGGCAAGCAACTGGCCGAGATGGGCACCATGGCCGCCGGCGAGGGCCGGGTGCGGATCTTCTCCGACGACGGGCACTGCGTCTACGACCCGCTGATCATGCGCCGCGCCCTCGAGTACGCGAAATCGCTCGACGTCCTGATCGCTCAGCACGCCGAGGAGCCGCGGCTCACCCAGGGCGCCGTCGCGCACGAGGGGCCGAACGCCGCCCGTCTGGGCCTGGCCGGCTGGCCGCGCGCGGCCGAGGAGTCGATCGTCGCTCGCGACGCGCTGCTGGCCCGCGACGCCGGAGCCCGGGTGCACATCTGCCACGCGTCTACCGCCGGCACCGTCGAGCTGGTGAAATGGGCCAAGGCGCAAGGGATTTCGATCACCGCCGAGGTCACTCCGCATCATCTGCTGCTCGACGATTCGCGGCTCGAGACCTACGACGCGGTGAACAAGGTCAATCCGCCGCTGCGCGAGGCATCCGACGCCCAGGCGCTGCGCAAGGCCCTGGCCGACGGAGTGATCGACTGTGTGGCCACCGACCACGCCCCGCACGCCGAACAGGAGAAGTGCTGCGAGTTCGCCGCCGCCCGTCCCGGCATGCTGGGACTGGAGACCGCGCTGTCGATCATCGTCGAGACCCTGGTGGCTCCGGGCCTGCTCGACTGGCGTGGCGTGGCGAAGGTGATGAGCGAGAATCCGGCCCGCATCGCCGGACTCGACGATCAGGGCCGCCCGATCGCGGTCGGCGAGCCGGCCAACCTGACCCTGATCGACCCGGACGCGTCGTGGACCGTGCGGGCGCGGGAGCTGGCGAGCATTTCCGACAACACGCCGTACGAGGCGATGACCCTGCCCGCCAAGGTCGCCGCCACGATGCTGCGCGGACGGATCACCGCCCGCGACGGCGTGGTGACGACCGCCCTGGCGGGGAGAGTGGGGCAATAATGGAGCGAACACTGTGGGTGATCGGGCTGGCGGCCCTGTTCGTCCTGTTCCTCTGGTTGATGTATCGCTCCTGGCTCGTGCGGGCCAGGAAGCAGGCCTCCTCGGTCGGGGAGCTGCCCACGGTGCCGGCGGATCTGGGCGCGCAGGTGCTCGAGCCGACGACCGGGTTGTACACGGGGACCACGCTGGCTCCGAGCTGGCAGAACCGCATCGTGGTCGGAGATCTGGGTTTCCGGGCCACAGCGGAGCTGACCCGCTTCGAACGCGGGATCCTGCTGGAACGCGACGGCGCGGAGGTGATCTGGATTCCGCAGGAGTCCATCACCGCGGTCCGCACCGAACGCGGCCACGCGGGCAAGGTGATGACCGACAATGGTGTGCTGGTTATTCGCTGGAAACTGCCGACGGGAACCGAAGTCGATACCGGGTTCCGCGGCGACGACAAGACGGTGTATCCGGCCTGGACGGCCATATCCGCGACGGGACAGACCGGCGCGGCGACGGGAGACGAATAAACGTGAAGGCTGGATTTTTCGTGAACGAGGTGAGCGAATGAGCGACCGCGCCGCGGTGATGGTGCTCGAGGACGGACGGGTATTCCGGGGCCGGCGGTTCGGCGCCGAGGGTGAGACGCTGGGCGAAGCGGTGTTCTGCACCGCGATGACCGGCTATCAGGAGACCCTGACCGACCCCAGCTACCACCGCCAGATCGTGGTGGCCACCGCCCCGCAGATCGGCAACACCGGCTGGAACGACGAGGACGACGAGTCGAATCGGATCTGGGTGGCCGGATACGCGGTGCGCGACCCCGCCAAGCGGGCCTCGAACTGGCGCGCCACCACCACCCTGCAGGACGAACTGGAGCGCCAGCACATCGTCGGCATCGCCGGCATCGACACCCGCGCACTGGTGCGTCATCTGCGCACCCGCGGGTCGATGAAGGCGGGCATCTTCAGCGGTGACGCCGCTGCGGCCTCGCCCGAGGAATTGCTGAGCCGGGTCACCGGTCAGGCCTCGATGCTCGGCGCCGATCTGGCCGGCGAGGTCTCCACCGACGGCGTGTACACCATCGAGCCCGCCGGTGAGCATCGGTTCACCGTGGTCGCGGTCGACCTGGGTATCAAGACCAACACCCCGCGCATGTTCGCCGAGCGCGGCATCCGGGTGCACGTGGTGCCCTCCGGCGTCACGCTGGACCAGATCAGGGAGCTGAAGCCGGACGGCGTCTTCCTGTCCAACGGCCCCGGTGACCCGGCCACCCAGGACGACGCGGTCGAGCTGACCAAATCCGTTCTGGGCGAAGGACTTCCGCTGTTCGGAATCTGCTTCGGCAACCAGATCCTGGGCCGCGCGCTGGGCCTGGGCACGTACAAGATGAAGTTCGGCCACCGCGGCATCAACGTCCCGGTCATCGATCACGCCACCGGCGCGGTCTCGATCACCGCGCAGAACCATGGCTTCGCGCTCGAGGGGGAGGCCGGACAGCGCTTCGAGACCCCGTTCGGCACCGCCGAGGTCAGCCACACCTGCGCCAACGACGGCACCGTCGAGGGGGTGCGCCTGGTGGACGGTCGCGCGTTCTCGGTGCAGTACCACCCGGAGGCCGCCGCGGGGCCGCACGATGCCGCCTACCTGTTCGACCGCTTCGCGGGTTTGATGGAGGAAGCCTGATGCCACGTCGTAACGACCTGCACCACATCCTGGTCATCGGCTCCGGGCCGATCGTCATCGGCCAGGCCTGCGAGTTCGACTACTCCGGCACCCAGGCGTGCCGGGTGCTGCGGTCCGAGGGCCTGCGGGTGTCGCTGGTGAACTCCAACCCGGCCACGATCATGACCGACCCGGAATTCGCCGACTCCACCTACGTCGAGCCGATCACCCCGGAATTCGTCGAGAAGGTCATCGCCAAGGAGCGCCCCGACGCCATCCTCGCGACCCTGGGCGGCCAGACCGCGCTCAACACCGCGGTGGCGCTGCACGAGAACGGTGTGCTGGAGAAGTACAACGTCGAATTGATCGGCGCCGACTTCGAGGCCATCCAGCGCGGTGAGGACCGGCAGAAGTTCAAGGACATCGTCGCCAAGGTCGGCGGCGAGTCGGCCCGCTCCAAGGTCTGCTACACCATGGACGAGGTGCGCGAAACCGTTGCCGAGCTGGGCTTCCCGGTGGTCGTGCGGCCGTCGTTCACCATGGGTGGCCTGGGCTCGGGCATGGCCTACAACGACGAGGATCTCGACCGCATCGCCGGCGGCGGCCTGGCCGCCTCGCCCACCGCCAACGTCCTCATCGAGGAATCGATCCTCGGGTGGAAGGAATACGAACTCGAGCTGATGCGCGACGGCCGCGACAACGTGGTCATCGTCTGCTCGATCGAGAACGTGGACCCGATGGGCGTGCACACCGGCGATTCGGTGACCGTCGCCCCGGCCATGACCCTCACCGACCGCGAATATCAGAAGATGCGCGATCTGGGTATCGCGATTCTGCGCGAGGTCGGCGTCGACACCGGCGGCTGCAACATCCAGTTCGCGGTGGATCCGCGCGACGGACGCCTGATCGTCATCGAGATGAATCCGCGTGTCTCGCGCTCCTCCGCACTGGCCTCCAAGGCAACCGGTTTCCCGATCGCCAAGATCGCGGCGAAGCTGGCCATCGGCTACACGCTCGACGAGATCGTCAACGACATCACCAAGGAAACCCCGGCCTGTTTCGAGCCCACGCTCGACTACGTGGTCGTGAAGGCGCCGCGGTTCGCGTTCGAGAAGTTCCCGGGCGCCGACCCGACCCTCACCACCACCATGAAGTCGGTCGGTGAGGCGATGAGCCTGGGCCGCAACTTCTCCGAGGCGCTCGGCAAGGTGCTGCGCTCGCTGGAGACCAAGGCGGCCGGGTTCTGGACCCAGCCCGACGGCCGCTGGACCGACGTCGCCGAGATCCTCGACGACCTGCGCGTGCCGACCGAGGGTCGGCTCTACCAGGTGGAGCGGGCGCTGCGCCTGGGCGCGAGCGTCGAAGACGTCGCACAGGCCTCGGGCATCGACCCGTGGTTCGTCGCCGAGATCGCCGGACTCGTCGAGTTGCGCGCCGAGATCGCGCAGGCGCCGGTACTGGACGAGCCGCTGCTGCGCTACGCCAAGCACAACGGCCTGTCGGATCGCCAGATCTCCGCGCTGCGACCGGAACTGGCCGGCGAGAACGGGGTGCGCGAGCTGCGTCACCGCCTCGGCATCCGGCCGGTGTACAAGACGGTCGACACCTGTGCGGCCGAATTCGAGGCCAAGACGCCGTACCACTACTCGAGCTACGAACTCGATCCGGCCGCCGAGTCGGAGGTCGCGCCTCAGCCTGAGCGCGAGAAGGTGATCATCCTCGGCTCCGGGCCCAACCGCATCGGCCAGGGCATCGAATTCGACTACTCCTGCGTGCACGCCGCGCAGACGCTGTCGCAGGCCGGGTACGAGACCGTCATGGTCAACTGCAACCCCGAGACCGTGTCCACCGACTACGACACCGCCGACCGCCTGTACTTCGAGCCGCTGACCTTCGAGGACGTGCTCGAGGTGTACCACGCCGAATCGGAATCGGGCCAGGTGGCCGGAGTGATCGTGCAGCTCGGCGGCCAGACCCCGCTCGGTCTGGCGCAGCGGCTCACCGATGCCGGAGTGCCCGTGGTCGGCACCTCCGCGGCGGCGATCGACCTGGCCGAGGACCGCGGCGAATTCGGGCACGTGCTGGTCTCGGCCGGACTGCCCGCGCCGAAGTACGGCACGGCCACCACGTTCGAGCAGGCCAAGGAGATCGCGGCCGGAATCGGCTATCCGGTGCTGGTCCGCCCGTCCTACGTGCTGGGCGGGCGCGGTATGGAGATCGTCTACGACGAGGGCTCGCTCGAGGGCTACATCTCCCGCGCCACCGAACTCAGCCCCGAACATCCGGTGCTGGTCGACCGCTTCCTGGAAGACGCCATCGAGATCGATGTCGACGCGTTGTGCGACGGCGAGGAGGTCTACCTCGGCGGCGTGATGGAGCACATCGAGGAGGCCGGTATCCACTCCGGCGACTCGGCGTGCGCGCTGCCGCCGATCACCCTGGGCCGCAGCGATATCGAGGCGGTGCGCCGCTCGACCACCGCACTGGCCAAGGGCATCGGCGTCAAGGGCCTGCTGAATGTGCAGTACGCGCTCAAGGACGACGTGCTGTACGTGCTCGAGGCCAATCCGCGCGCCAGCCGGACCGTGCCGTTCGTCTCCAAGGCGACCGGCGTGCAGCTGGCCAAGGCCGCCGCGCGGGTGATGCTGGGGACGAGCATCGCCGAATTGCGCAAGGAGGGCATCCTGCCCGCCGAGGGCGACGGCGGTCACGCGCCGATGGACGCGCCGGTCGCGGTGAAGGAAGCGGTGCTGCCCTTCCACCGGTTCCGCCGTCCGGACGGCACCGGTATCGATTCGCTGCTGTCGCCGGAGATGAAGTCCACCGGCGAGGTGATGGGTATCGACGCCGATTTCGGTACCGCCTTCGCCAAGAGCCAGTCCGCGGCCTACGGTTCGCTGCCGGTCGCGGGCACGGTGTTCGTCTCGATCGCCAACCGCGACAAGCGGGCCATGGTGTTCCCGGTCAAGCGGCTGCACGATCTGGGCTTCCGGATCCTCGCCACCGACGGCACCGCGGAGATGTTGCGGCGCAACGGGATTCCGTGCGAGCGGGTGCGCAAGCAATCCGATCCGGTGCCCGCGTCGGCCAACGGCGATCCGATCGAACCCTCGATCGTCGATCAGATCAAGGACGGCGAGATCGACATCGTGTTCAACACGCCTTACGGTAACTCCGGGCCCCGCGTGGACGGCTACGAGATTCGTACCGCCGCGGTGGGCGCCAACATTCCGTGCATCACGACGGTTCAGGGTGCGGCTGCAGCCGTACAGGGCATCGAAGCAACCATCAACGGCGGTATCGGGGTGCGCTCGCTGCAGGAGCTGCACGCCGTATTGCGCGGCTAAGAGGAGAGATAACGGTGGGAGCCATCGGTTTCGGCGCGGGAGTCCGGCCCCCGGGGGCCGGACGGGCGACGACTCGGCGGATTCGGGGATTCGGTGCGGCGGAGGCCGCGCCGCCCGGAGGCGGTGACATCCGCCGGATGCGCAACGTCGGCGGCTACAGCACGGTCGGTTTCCGGGCGATCCCGCCGATCGGCCGCAAGCCGGCGCCCGACGCCGAGGCCGAGGCCGAGGCGGACGCGCTGACCGACGCGGTGCTCGCCCGGGCGGACGAGGTGCTCGCCCAGGCCGACGAACTGCTCGCTTACGCCGGTGAGGAGGCATACGCCGAATCCGGGTCCGCCGGTGCGCAGACACCGCCCGCCCATACCGGGGACGAACTGGCGGGCGCCGGGGCGAGCCGGTGACGCCGTTCGGCCTGCGGCTGGCCGACGCGATGGGCCGGCTGGGCCCGTTGTGCGCCGGCATCGACCCCCACCCGCAGTTGCTGCGTGCCTGGGGGCTCAGCGAGGACGTCGAAGGCCTGAAACGGTTCTCCGACATCTGCGTCGAGGTGTTCGCGGGCCGGGTGGCGCTGGTGAAACCCCAGGTGGCGTTCTTCGAGGAGTACGGCTCCGGCGGCATCGTGGTGCTCGAGGACACCATCGCCGCGCTGCGTGCGGCCGGCACGCTGGTGCTGGCCGACGCCAAGCGCGGCGATATCGGCTCCACGATGGCCGCCTACGCGCGGGCCTGGCTGGGCGACGGTCCGCTGGCCAGTGATGCGGTGACGGTATCGCCGTACCTCGGCTTCGGTGCGCTGTCTCCCGCCCTCGATGCCGCGCGCTCGGCCGGTCGCGGCGTCTTCGTGCTGGCAGCCACCTCGAATCCGGAGGCGGCCCAGGTGCAACGCATCACCGCGGCCGACGGTCGCAGTGTCGCGCAGATCATGATCGACGAGGCCGCCGGCTGCAACGCCGGGGCGGAATTCGGATCGGTCGGCGTCGTGGTCGGCGCGACCCTCACCGAACCCGTCGACTTGAGCAAACTCAACGGTCCCGTCCTGATGCCCGGCGTCGGCGCGCAGGGCGGGGGAGCGGGATCGATCCGTGCGCTGATCCCGTCCGACCGGTTCGCGGCGGTGGTACCCAACGTATCCCGGGAACTGCTCGACACCGGGCCTTCAGTGGCGGCGATGCGCACCAAGATGCACAAGCTCGCCGACGAATTCGCCTTCCTGCAGGCCTGATTCATTCCGCCCGGGTTCGCGAGCCGTCGCACCCGGGCGGGATTCGCTGATGTCCACCACGCGCGTCGCGCGGGAGCCGGCTGCCTCTCGGAAGGCGACCGGTCTGTTTGCGTTTGCGGCCCGTTCGCGCGCATCCGTGCTCGTTCCCGGGTGGAAGTTACACGCGCGTGTTTTTCCGGCTCAGCGGCCCTTCCGGGCCGTCTTACGGCCCCGCCGCGCACATCGCCGACCGGTGCCGAGAGTGCTCGCCACGCCGCGCCACGCCGCGACACGCTGGGGAAAAATTCGCGACACGCGGAGAATTTTCAGAAAGTTCCAGGTCGCGCGATTACGGGTCGGTTACGGTCGCATCCGGCCGGACTCGAATCCGGCGGGGAAGCCGTCGGAATCGGGATATGCCCAGGTCACCGGCATGGTGAAGAAAATCCCCGGACCGGTGCCACGACGTGGCGCAATCAGCCGCGCGACCTGCCCGGTAACGGGCTCGAATGCCCGAATCGGGCGCTGACCTGGGGGGTGGGTTCGCAATCGGCGCGCCGCGTGGGTACGGTCGCTGAGACCACCGGGTTACCGGAGGTAGATCTAGCAATGAACGATGAGACGGAGGAACCGTGGCCCTTCCCCAGCTGACTGACGAGCAGCGCGCCGCTGCTTTGGAGAAGGCGGCTGCCGCTCGCCGCGCTCGGGCAGAGCTCAAGGAGCGCTTGAAGCGTGGCGGCACTGACCTGAAGACGGTCCTGAAGGACGCCGAGACCGACGAGGTCCTCGGCAAGATGAAGGTATCCGCGCTGCTGGAGGCCCTGCCCAAGGTCGGCAAGGTCAAGGCGGCCGAGATCATGAGCGAGCTGGAGATCGCGCCGACCCGCCGCCTGCGGGGCCTGGGCGACCGGCAGCGCAAGGCGCTGCTGGCGAAGTTCGACTTCGAAGCCTGATCCGAGGGTGGTCGAACACACTCAGAAGGGTCGGCTGGTAGTACTGGTCGGCCCCTCGGCCGTCGGCAAGTCCACCGTGGTCCGTTGCGTCCGGGAACGGCTGCCGGAACTGGTGTTCAGTGTGTCGGCCACCACCCGGGCCCCCCGGCCCGGGGAGGTCGACGGCCGCGACTACCGGTTCGTGACCCGCGCCGACTTCGACGCCATGATCGAAGAAGGCGAACTACTCGAATGGGCCGACATTCACGGCGGCCTGCAACGGTCGGGAACCCCGGCCGCACCGGTGAAGGCGGCACTGGCCGCCGGGAAACCGGTCCTGGTGGAGGTGGACCTCGCCGGCGCCCGCTCGGTCCGAGCGGCGATGCCCGAGGCGCTGCTGGTCTTTCTGGCCCCGCCCAGCTGGGAGGAACTCGTGGCCCGGCTGACCGGCCGCGGCACCGAATCACCCGAGGTGATCGAGCGCCGGCTCGCCACCGCGAAGACCGAACTCGCCGCCTGTGACGAGTTCGACATCGTGATCGTGAACGACGACGTGACCACTGCCTGTGAGCAGTTGGTATCGTTGTTCGTTAGCACAAATTCGAGATGACCGCGGGCGATCCGCGAACTCCTCTCGAACAGCAACTCCCCATCGACCCGCAGGAGCCTCCCTAGTGAGCGACACCAAGACCGTGCCCGCCTACGACACCCCGGTCGGCCTCACCAACCCGCCGATCGACGAGTTGCTCGAGCGCACGTCGTCCAAGTACGCGCTGGTCATCTACGCGGCCAAGCGGGCGCGTCAGATCAACGACTACTACAACCAGCTCGGCGACGGCATCCTCGAGTACGTGGGTCCGCTGGTCGAGCCGGGCCTGCAGGAGAAGCCGCTCTCGGTCGCCATGCGCGAGATCCACTCCGACCTGCTCGAACACACCGAGGGCGAGTGACCCTGCGGTCGTAACCCGCTGTCTCTCCACCGGACCGAAGAGGCTTGATTCAGATGCGAATCGTTGTCGGCGTGGGCGGCGGGATCGCCGCCTACAAGGCGTGCTCGCTGGTGCGCAAGTTCACCGAGACCGGGCACCACGTCCGAGTCATTCCCACCGAGTCCGCGCTGCAGTTCGTCGGTAAGGCCACCTTCGAGGCACTGTCGGGCAATCCGGTGCAGACCGGGGTGTTCGCCGACGTGCCCGAGGTGCCGCATGTGCGCATCGGCCAGGAGGCCGATCTGGTGGTCATCGCCCCGGCCACCGCCGATCTGATGGCGCGCGCCGCCTCCGGCCGCGCCGACGATCTGCTCACCGCCACACTGCTCACCGCCCGATGTCCGGTGCTGTTCGCTCCCGCGATGCATACCGAGATGTGGGAGCATCCAGCCACGATCGCGAATGTCGCCACGCTGCGCGCCCACGGATCGACCGTGATGGAACCGGCCTCCGGGCGCCTCACCGGCGCCGACACCGGTCCGGGCCGGCTGCCCGAGCCGGAGGAGATCTTCGCGCTGGCCTCGCTGCTGCTCGAGCGCTCCGACGCGCTGCCGCGCGATCTGGAGGGCCGCCGCGTCGTCGTCTCCGCCGGTGGCACGCGCGAACCGCTGGATCCGGTCCGGTTCCTCGGCAACCGTAGTTCCGGCAAACAGGGCTATGCGATGGCCCGCGTGGCCGCTCAGCGCGGCGCCCAGGTCACCCTGATCGCCGGCAACACCATCGGCCTGGAGCCGCCCGCCGCGGTCGAGGTCGTGCACGTGACGACCGCCGAGCAGATGGGCACGGCCGTCGACAAGCACTCCGTGGGCGCCGACGCGGTCATCATGGCCGCCGCGGTCGCCGATTTCCGGCCGGTCAACGTGGCCGCCGCGAAAATCAAAAAGGGTGCGCACGAGCCGAATTCGATCGAATTGACCAAGAATCGCGACATCCTGGCCGGACTGGTGCAGGCGCGCCGCGACGGGCAGCTCGGCGGCCTGGCGATCGTCGGTTTCGCCGCCGAGACCGGCGACGAACACGGCGACGTCCTGACCCACGCGCGGGCGAAACTGGCTCGTAAGGGTTGTGACCTGTTGGTGGTCAATGCCGTCGGCGAGGGTAAGGCGTTCGAAGTCGACAACAACGACGGCTGGCTGCTCGGCGCCGACGGCACCGAACAGTCGCTCGATCACGGTTCCAAGGCGCTGCTCGCCAGCCGGGTGCTCGATGCGCTGGGCCCACTGTTGCGTTGAGCCCCAAATGATTCGGCCCCGCCGCCGTGGTGGCGACGCGGTCCGCACAGCCGTGGCGGCCGCCGCGGAGGCCCGAACGCCGGTGCTCCGCCCGGCCGTGGCAAGTTTGGAATAGTCTGAGGTAAAGGGTTGTGCGGTGACGCGATGCCGCTACTGTCGCATCCCGACATGAGAAACCCGTTGAGGGAGAGGGAACAACTGTGCGCACGTCCGGTAGCCGGCTATTCACGAGTGAGTCCGTCACAGAGGGTCACCCGGACAAGATCTGTGACGCGATCAGCGATTCCATCCTCGACGCGCTGCTCACCGAGGACCCGCACAGCCGGGTGGCGGTCGAGACCCTGGTGACCACCGGTCAGGTGCACGTCGCCGGTGAGGTCACCACCGAGGCCTATGCCGATATTCCGACCATCGTGCGCGAGAAGGTGCTCGAGATCGGTTACGACTCGTCGGCGAAGGGCTTCGACGGCGCCTCCTGCGGCGTGAACGTCGCCATCGGCGCGCAGTCGCCCGATATCGCCCAGGGTGTCGACCACTCGCACGAGGCGCGTGTCGGCGGCTCCGACGACGAGATCGAACGCCAGGGCGCCGGTGACCAGGGCCTGATGTTCGGGTACGCCACCAAGGAGACCCCCGAGCTGATGCCGCTGCCGATCGCGCTGGCGCACCGGCTCTCGCGGCGGCTGACCGAGGTCCGCAAGTCCGGCGTGCTGCCCTATCTGCGCCCGGACGGCAAGACCCAGGTCACCATCGAATACGAGGGCGACCGTCCGGTCCGGCTGGACACGGTCGTGCTCTCGACCCAGCACGCGGCGGATATCGACCTGGACAACCTGCTCGCGCCCGATATCCGCGAGAAGGTCGTCGACGCGGTCCTGGCCGATCTGGAACTGCCCAACCCGCTCGACACCTCCGATATCCGGCTGCTGGTCAACCCCACCGGCAAGTTCGTCCTCGGCGGACCGATGGGCGATGCCGGCCTGACCGGGCGCAAGATCATCGTCGACACCTACGGCGGTATGGCCCGTCACGGTGGTGGCGCCTTCTCCGGTAAGGATCCGTCGAAGGTGGACCGCTCGGCGGCCTACGCCATGCGCTGGGTGGCCAAGAACGTCGTCGCCGCCGGCCTGTCCGACCGGGTCGAGGTCCAGGTGGCCTATGCGATCGGCAAGGCCGCCCCGGTGGGCCTGTTCGTCGAGACCTTCGGCACCGAGCAGGTCGACCCGGCGCAGATCTCGAAGGCGATCAGCGAGGTCTTCGACCTGCGCCCGGGTGCGATCATCCGTGATCTGGATCTGCTGCGGCCGATCTACGCGCCGACCGCCGCCTACGGCCACTTCGGCCGCACCGACATCGACCTGCCGTGGGAGCGCACCGACCGCGCCGACAAACTGCGCGCGGCCGCCGGTCTCTGACCGGGTCCGCGCCTGCCGTGGCCGAAGCGGTAGCACCGACGGCGCCCTCCGTTCCGACGGAGGGCGCCGTTTGCATGCCCGGCTCGTCGTCCGCGGCGCCGCCATCCTCCGACATCCCCGAGGTTCCGGATATATCGCCGGAAGAGAACACTCCCGACGTGGCCCGTGAATCACTCCCGGACCCGGAATCCGTTGCGGTGAAGGAGTTATCGCCGCATTCCGAACACGACACAGCGGAGCCGGCGTCGCTCGGCGAACAGGGTTCGGACGCGGTGGACGACGCGGATCCGCTGACCTCGGCGAAGGGGGCCGGTGAAACCCGGCTCGACAAACCGATCGCCCGGGTGCTGCCGTTGCTCGAACCCGCCCATCTGGACCGCGATTTCGACTACTCGGTGCCGCCGGAGATGGATGAGCTCGCCCAGCCCGGGGTACGCGTGCGGGTGCGATTCTCTGGCCGCCTGGTCGACGGATACATCCTCGAAAGGCTCGCGCGCACCGAACATTCCGGAAAGATTCAGCCGCTGCAGCGGGTGGTGTCCGGCGAGCGCGTCCTCACCCCGGAGATCGTTCGCCTGGTATCGGCCGTGGCCGCCCGCTACGCCGGAACGCGGGCCGATGTGCTGCGGCTGGCGATTCCGCCGCGGCATGCGCGCACCGAGGCGGCCGAACCGAAATCCGTTGATCTGCCCGAGATTCCGCTCGATTTCCCGGCCTGGTCGCACTACGTGCACGGCGGTTCGTTCCTGTCCGCGCTGCGCCGGGGCAGCGGCCCGCGCGCGGCCTGGCAGGCGATGCCCGGGGAGCAATGGCCGCGGCGGCTCGCGGAATTGGCGGCCACCACGGTCGCGAGCGGGCGCAGTGCGATCGTGATGGTTCCGGATCAACGCGATCTGGACCGGGTCGTCGCGGAATGTGCTGCCCTGATAGGGGATTCGGTGGTGGGCCTGTCGGCCGGACTGGGGCCCGCGGCCCGGTACCGGCGCTGGCTCGCGGTGCTGCGTGGCACCGCACGGGTCGTGGTCGGAACGCGCAGTGCGGTTTTCGCGCCGGCGCGGGAACTGGGCTTGATCGTGGTGTGGGACGACGGCGACGACACCTATGCCGAACCGCGCGCACCTTATCCGCACGCCCGCGAGGTCGCGATGCTGCGTGCCCACGACACCGGCGCGGCCTTCGTGGTGGCCGGGTTCGCGCGGACCGCGGAGGCGCAGGCCATCGTCGAATCCGGATGGGCGCACGACCTGATCGCCGACCGGAAGACGTTGCGCGCCGGCACTCCTCGAATCCATGCGCCGGGCGACAGCGATATCGCCTTGGAGCGCGATCCGATGGCGCGCGCGATCCGCATCCCCGGCACCGCCTTCGCCGCGGCGCGCCGGGCCTTGGCAGCCGGTGACCCGGTGCTGGTGCAGGTCCCACGGCGCGGATACGTTCCGGCGCTGGCGTGCGCGACATGCCGCACCCCGGCCCGCTGCCGGCACTGCAACGGCCCGCTCTCGCTGCCGGAGAGCGGTACCTGGGGCAGGCGAGACGCCCGGCGGGCCGTCGATTCCCGGGCCGGGGCACAGTCCCGGCGTGGATCGACGCGGTCGGCCGATGATGCGACGGCGGCCGGCCGAGCCGGCGAGACATCCGTCGAGGATCATCGAGCGGAACATACCGGCCCGCGGCATCCGGAGCCCGCACGCTCGGACACGGCCGCAGGCGAACGCCGACCCGCGACAGTTCCCTTGGGCAGCAAGGGTTCCGGCGATATCGCCCAGAGCCCGAGCTGTCGCTGGTGCGGCAAGGTGGAACCGGCCTTCCGGTGCGGCGCGTGCGGTTCCCGGGTACTGCGGGCGGTGGTGATCGGCGCCCAGCGCACCGCGGAGGAATTGGGCCGTGCCTTTCCCGGGGTGCCGATCCGGGGTTCCGGCGGCGCCGCCGTGCTGGATTCGGTCCCGGAGGGCCCCCAGGTGGTGGTCGCGACCATCGGAGCCGAACCCGACGTGCCGGGTGGGTACGCGGTGGCGCTGCTGCTCGACGGCTGGGCGCTGCTCGGCCGCGCGGACCTGCGTGCCGCCGAGGACGCGCTGCGGCGCTGGATGTCGGCCGCCGCCCTGGTCCGCCCCGCGGGTGAGGTGCTCGTGATGGCCGAACCGTCGCTGCCGACCGTGCAGGCACTGGTGCGCTGGGATCCGATCGGCCACGCCCGCCACGAACTCGCCGCTCGCACCGAGGTTCGCTTCCCGCCCGCGGTGCGCCTGGCCGCCGTCGACGGCACGACCGCCACCATCGGCGAACTCCTCGGTGAGACGGCACTACCGGACGGTGTCGAGGTGCTGGGCCCGGTGCCGCTGCCGCCCGGCGCCCGCACGCCGTTCTCCGGCGATGCGGCGCCCGCCGAGGTCGAACGGATGATTCTCCGGGTCGACCGGCGAGCGGGCTCGGCGTTGTCGCGCTCGCTGGCCGGCGCCCTCGCAGTGCGCAGCAGTCATCGCTCGGACGGTCCGTTGCGGGTACAGATCGATCCGGTCGACATCGGCTGACGCACAAGCGAATTCGGCGTGCCGGGCCAGGGCACGGGGTGATGTTCAGCGGAACATGTCGATATTGCGTCGTGCCCACGCCGAGAAGGGTCGCGGTGCACGGCCGAGGACCGCCTCGACATCGTCGCTGACCCGCAATTCCTCGGGCGTCGGCGCACCGATGATCGCCAGGGTCGTGTCGGCGGCGTCGGCGGGCATCACGGTGAGCAGTTGCGCGCGCGCCTGCTCGGCTGTCTGCTCGACGAAACGCACCGGCTCGCCGAGCGTTTCGGCCAGGGCCCGCGCCCGATCGCGCGGAGATTCGGGCGCGGGACCGGTGAGCACGTAGGTCCGTCCGGTGTGACCGGCCTCGCGCAGGGCGGTGGCGGCCACGGCGGCGATATCGTCGGGGTCCACGAAGGGGATCGCGACATCACCGAACGGCGCGGTGACCGTCCGCTGCGTGCGTACCGCGTCCGCCCACATCGCTACGTTCGATTGAAAACCGCTCGGCCGCAATATGGTCCATTCCAGTCCCGAGTTCTGGACGGCAACTTCGACCTGCTTTCCGAACTGTCCGTGCGAGGCGCTGTCGGGCCGGGTTCCGACGCCCTGTGACGACAACAGGACGATTCGCCGCACACCCGCATCGCGTGCCGCGGTCAGCACTCCCGGCACATCTGCGGCCAGCGATCCCGGCGCGAGTAGCAGGAACAGCTGTTCCGCGCCATCGAGGGCCGCCGCGACCTCGCCCGTATTCGTCAGATCGGCCGCAACGTGCCGCACGCCGTGGGGGAGGTCGTCGGGACGGCGGCGGGATACGGCAGTCACCTTCTCGCCGGCTTCGGCGAGCATCCGCACCAACGGTCGTCCGACGTTGCCGGTCGCTCCGGTTACCACAATCATCTTCGCTCCTGAGTTAGTTGACTGACTAACTGGACCGTACGGCATGAGCTTCGATGTGTCTATAGTCAGTTGTATGACTAACTCGCTCGACAGCAAGCGGTCCGGCGGTAAGCGGGAACGGCTCGCCGCCGCGGCCGCCGAGGTCTTCCACCGGCAGGGGGTCGAGAAGACGACGATCGCCGACATCGCCCGGGCTGCCGAGGTGCCGGTCGGCAATGTGTACTACTACTTCAAGACCAAGGATCAGCTGATCCAGGCGGCAATCGGGGCTCACGCCCACAGCCTGGAGGGCTTCCTTGCCGAACTCGACCGGGAAGCCCGGCCGGCCGATCGGCTGCGGGCGTTGATCCGGTCCTGGGTCGACCAGCGCGATGTCGCGGCCCGATACGGATGTCCGTCCGGCACTCTGGCCGCCGAACTCGACAAACGCTCCGACGGTCTGGAGCGTGAGTTGGCCGAGGTGATGGGCGTCCTGCTGGACTGGGTGCAGCGGCAATTCGAGCAGATGGGCCGCGCCGATGCGCGCGAACTGGCCGTCGCGCTGATCGCCTCCTATCAAGGAATCTCCTTGCTCACCAACACTTTTCGTGATCCGGAGCTGATGCGCGCGGAGGGTGACCGGCTGGAGCGCTGGATCGGTTCGCTCGCCGCCTGAGCCACAGCACGCGCTGTGGCGCGTTCCATACTTGTCAAAGATGCATTGCCGATATATCGTTGATCGCGTCAACGTAAGACGATGCCCGAGGAGGCAATCATGGAACGCATGGAGAACATGGACAGGTTCGGCCGCGGCCGCCGTCGCGGACCCCGGCCGGACCCGCAGGAACGCGGCGGACACGAACAGTTCCGTCGCCACCCGCGCGGACACGGCTTCGGGCCGTTCGGTCCGGATTTCGGACCCGGATTCGGTCCGGGCGGCCATGTCGGTCGCGGTCGCGGCCGTGGTGGACGCGGACGGCGCGGAGATGTCCGCGCGGCGATTCTGCTGCTGGTGCAGGAACGTCCGATGCACGGCTACGAGCTGATCCAGCAGATCCGCGAGCGCAGCGACGACATCTGGCGGCCCAGCCCCGGCTCGATCTACCCGGCACTGTCCCAGCTCGAGGACGAGGGCCTGGTGATCATCGAGAAGGTGGCCGGTCGCAAAACCGCCAAACTCACCGACGCGGGCGCCGAGTATGTCACCGAACATCGCGACGAACTGGGCGATCCCTGGCAGGACGTCCGCGAGGGCGTCGGCGACCAGGCGCTGGACCTGCGCGAACTGGTCGGCCAGCTGATGGGTGCGGTCGGGCAGGTCGCCCGCGCCGGCACTCCGGAACAGGCCGGTAAGGCGGCCGAGGTCCTCACCGAGGCCCGGCGCTCGATCTACCGGATCCTCGCCGACGACGACACCACCGCGGCCGAGTGAGACGAATACCGTTGGCCCGTCGCATGTACCGGTCCGGACGGCGCACAATCGGAATATGGGACGAGGTCGGAAACATCGAGACGGGGGCCTCGCCTGGCGTAGGGCGTTCGCGGCGGTGGCGACGTGCGGGGCGGCGTTCGGCGGCAGCGCGAATGCCTGGGCCGAACCTCCCGCATCGCCGCCGCCGGACACCCGCCCGGTGGTGGTCCCGACCGAATGGGGACCACCGCAGGGCAACCATCTCACCGCCTCGCGCTATCTGAAAGCGCACCCCGGCGCAACGCCGTGGGGCACCAACGATTTCAGCTGCCGGCCCAGCGCCCGGCATCCGCGCCCGGTCATCCTGGCCCACGGGACCGACGCCACCGCCTATACCGACTGGGGCGGTATCGGCCCGCAACTCGTCACCGCGGGCTTCTGCGTCTTCGCCCCGGACTACGGGGGCAAACCGGATGCGACCAGTTACGGCACCGAGGATCTGTGGGCATCATCGCGACAGTTCGGCGCCTTCGTCGACCGGGTCCTGTCGGCCACCGGCGCAGACAAGGTCGACCTGGTCGGATTTTCCCAGGGCGCCAACATCACTCGGTACTACATCGACAAGCTCGGCGGGGCTCCCGAGGTCGATCAGTGGATCGGGCTCGCCTCGCCCAGCTACGGCGGCCAGATGTACGGGTTGGTTCCGCTCGCCGATGCCGTGCCGAATCTGTGGAACGCCTATCGGCAGGTCACCTCGCTCGCCGCCGTTCAGCAGGCCCAGGGCTCGCCGTTCATGCGCGAACTCAACGCGGGCGGCGACACGGTCCCCGGTGTGCGGTACACCACGGTCGGCAGCCGTGTCGACGAGATGATCCAGCCCTACACCAATATCGCCCTGACCGGTCCGGGTGCGCGCAACATCGTGCTCCAGGATCTGTGCCCGATCGACCTGACCGGGCATTTCCACATGGTGTACGACCCGTTCGTCCAGCAACTCCTGCTCACTCTGCTCGCCCCCGAGCAAGCACCGCTGCCGCACTGCGCCTACGTGCCGCTGGGCACCGGAATCGGTGAGGTGATCCTGGGCGCGCATTCCTGACGAAACGGATTTCCGGCCGCCCGTAAAATGGGGCGACCGCAATGTCGTCTCGCCCGGGAGTGTGCCTGTGACAATCCAGCCCGTTCGCCTGTTCGGCGATCCCGTCCTGCGCGCCCGCGCGGACGAGGTCGACGCCTTCGACAGGGAACTCGAGCAGCTGGTCACCGACCTCACCGACACCATGCACGCCAGTCGCGGAGTCGGCATGGCCGCCCCGCAGATCGGAGTCGGCCTGCGGGTGTTCGTCTACGACACCGGCGATGCCGCCGGACACGTGGTGAATCCGGTCTTCGAGGTCCTCGGGACCGACGAGCAGACCGGACCGGAGGGCTGCCTGTCGATTCCGGGGCTGCGCTACGACGTGACCCGTGCCCACCGCGTGGTGGCGCGCGGGCTCGACAGGCATGGTGAGCCGGTGAAATTCGAGGCCGAGGGGCTGCTCGCGCGCTGCGTGCAGCACGAAACCGATCATCTCGACGGCGTGCTGTATCTACAGCGGCTGGAACCGGCCACCCGAAAACAGGCCATGCGCGCGGTGCGGGAATCGGAGTGGTTCGCCGCCGGTAAGACGGTGATGTCGGCGGCCGAGGTCGCCGGCAGCCGTCCCGAGTCCGGGCGGGGCGAGTAGATGCGCCTGGTGTTCGCGGGGACTCCCGAACCGGCCGTTCCGTCCCTGCGGCGGCTCATCGAATCCGAGCGCCACGAGGTGGTGGCGGTGGTGACGAGGCCGGATGCGGTGGCCGGGCGCGGTCGCAAGGTCACGCGCTCGCCGATCGGGCGGCTGGCCGACGAATACGGCATTCCGGTGCTGACCCCGCGCAGACCCTCGGAGCCGGAATTCGTTGCGGCACTGACGGATCTGTCGCCCGACTGCTGTCCGGTGGTCGCGTACGGCGCGTTGCTGCCGCGGGGGGTGCTCGACATCCCGCGGCACGGCTGGGTCAATCTGCACTTCTCGCTGCTGCCCGCGTGGCGTGGCGCGGCGCCGGTGCAGGCGGCGGTCCTGGCCGGCGACGAAATCACCGGCGCCTCGACCTTCCGTATCGAGGAGGGCTTGGACACGGGGCCGGTCTACGGCGTGGTCACCGAACGCATCGGCATCACCGACACCGCCGGATCCCTGTTGGAGCGCCTGTCGATCTCCGGTGCGCAGCTGCTCGAATCCACCCTCGACGGCATCGAGGACGGCACCGTACAGGCCGTGCCGCAATCCGGTGAGGGCATTTCCTATGCGCCCAAGGTAGAGGCCGACGAAGGCCACATCCGCTGGGATCAACCGGCGCTGGCGGTCGGCCGCCGGATTCGCGCCGTTACGCCGGCGCCGGGCGCGTGGACCCAGATCGACGGTAAGCGACTGAAACTCGGGCCGGTCGAACTGGTCGAGGACCAACTGCCCGAGCGGGTGATCGAGGTGCGCAAATCCGGTGTCTACATCGGCACCGCCACCACGGCCGTGCGCTTGGATCAGGTGCAACCCCAGGGCAAGCGGATGATGCCGGCCCTGGACTGGGCCCGCGGTGCCCGCCTGCAGCCCGGCGCGGTGGTCGAGTGACCGGCCCACGTCGAGGAGGCGAACGACCCGACCGCGACGGCCGGACGGCCGACGATGCGCGCCGAGGAAAAGGCCGGGCGGACAACGGCTCTCGGCAGCACGGCGACGCGGGGAGAAGTTCGGGCAGCCATGGCGGTGACGCCCCTCGGGCTCGTCGGGGCGAGGGGCGCGATTCGTCGGACGACCGCGGCCGCCGCTCCGGCGCGAGTGGTGCTCGCGATGCCGGGCGCGCCGACGCCGGATCCGGACGAGCCCACGGTGCCGCCCCCGGAAGGACCGGCGGTGATGCGTCGAAACGGGCCTCCGAGAAGAAATCGGCAAGGAAATCCGCTGCGGGGCAGCAGAAGTCGTCGCGACCAGAAGCCGGCTCCGGTTCTGCGCGCCGGACCGGTGGCTCCGCAGCCCGGACTCGAGGACGCCGTGGTGTGGTGGGTGACGCTCCCCGGCTCGTCGCCCGGGACGTGCTCCGGGCGGTTCGCGAGCGTGACGCCTACGCGAATCTCGTGCTGCCCGTCCTGCTGCGGGAATACGGATTGTCCGGGCGCGATGCGGCTTTCGCGACCGAGCTCGCCTACGGATCCTGCCGGGCGATGGGGGTCCTCGACGCCGTGATCGCCGACTGCGCGGGACGTCCCATCACCGAGATCGACGGCCCGCTGCTCGACGTCCTGCGCTTGGGCGTCTATCAACTGCTGCGGACCCGAGTGGGATCACATGCCGCGGTGGATACGTCGGTCGATCTGGTGCGTACCGAATCCGGCAGCGGTAAAGCCGGTTTCGTGAACGCGGTGCTGCGCCGGGCCGCGGCGCGGACACCGGAGCAGTGGGTCGAGGATCTGGCGCCCGCGGATCCGATCGGCCGCATGGCATTCGAATTCGGGCATCCGGTCTGGATCGCGCAGGCCTTCGCCGACGCGCTCGGTGCGCGGGCGGGGGAGCTGCGCGATCTGCTCGCCGCCGACGACCAGCGGCCGATCGTCCACCTGGTGGCACGGCCCGGCGATATCACCGCCGAGGAATTGGCCCTGGTCAGTGGCGGTGAGGAAGGGCGTTGGTCACCGTATGCGGTGTACCTGGACAGTGGCGATCCGGGGCAGCTGGAAGCGGTGCGCGAGGGAATGGCCGCCGTGCAGGACGAGGGCAGCCAGCTCGTCGCATTGTCGCTGACCCGGGCGCCGCTGCTGGGCGAGGACGGCGGGCGCTGGCTCGATCTGTGCGCCGGCCCGGGCGGTAAGACCGCGCTGCTCGGCGCCCTGGCCGATATCGATCGGTATCGGGTGGATGCCGTCGAACCCGCCGAACACCGAGCCGATCTGGTGCGCAAGGCGACTCGCGGCCTGCCGGTCACCGTCCATGTGGTCGACGGCCGCGACTCCGGGCTGGAACCCGGCTACGACCGCATCCTGGTCGACGCACCGTGCACCGGACTGGGCGCGCTGCGCAGACGACCGGAGGCGAGGTGGCGGCGCACCCCGGCCGATGTGCGCGACCTGACCACCCTGCAGAGCCAATTGCTCACCGCCGCATGGGATCTGCTGCGCCCGGGCGGTGTGGTGGTGTATTCCACCTGTTCCCCGCACCTGCCCGAAACCGTCTCCGTCGTCTCCGATTTCGTCCGCCGCTCGAACGCCGAACAACTCGACACCCGAACGCTGCTGCCGGGCGTCACCGATATCGGCGACGGTCCCGCCGTCCAGCTCTGGCCGCACCGCCACGGCACCGACGCCATGTTCATGGCCGCGCTGCGCAAACCGCTCTGACACCGCGGGCCGCTCAGCCCGCGAGAACCGCACCGGCGAGGGCGACGCCGGCCACCCAGACGGTCGACAGGAGCGCCAGGATCAGCGGGCGTGGCCCGACTCGGCGCAGGGCGGCCAGGCGTACGCCCGCGCCGAGGGCGAACATGGCGGCGGTGAGCAGAGCGGTCTGAAGCAGTTTGGCCGTGGCGAGTGCCGATTCCGGCAGGAGCCCGGTGGTGCGCAGTGCGGCGCAGGCCAGGAAGGCCACGACGAACAGCGGAATCAGGGGCGGCCTGCGGGTGCCGGGCGCGGCGTCCTCGCGCCGCCGGACCTGCCAGCCGATCACCGCCAGTACCGGTGCCAGCAACACCACGCGCGCGAGTTTCACCACGACCGCGACGGTCAGTGCGGCACCACCGATGGCGCCTCCGGTCGCGACGACCTGTGCCACCTCGTGCACGGCGCCTCCGGCCCAGATCCCGGCGGTGCGATCGTCGAGGCCCAGCACGCTCGACAGCAGGGGCAGCGCGCCGATCATGATCGTGCCGAAAACGACCACGAGGGCGATCGCGGTGAGCACTTCCTCGTCCTCGGCGTCGACCACGCCGTCCACCGCCGCCGCGGCGGCCGCACCGCAGATGGAGAATCCGCACGCGATCAGCAGTCGCTGCGTCCAGCTCAGACCCAGCAGCCGGCCCATGAACATCGTGCCGCCGATTCCGAGGGCGACGATCGCGACGACCACCGCGATCACCGCGGGCCCGAGCCCGAGGATGTCGGCGAAGGTCAGCTGCAGACCGAGCAGCGCGACGCCGATACGCAGCAGCCGCTTCGCCGAGAACTGCAACCCCGGCTGCACCCGCTGCGGCAAGGGAACGCAATTGGCGAGGACCGCCCCGACCACGATGGCGAGCAGTAGCGGACTGACCGTCGGCGTGAACTGGGCGATGCCCAGCACGAGAGCTGTGATCGCGACGGTCAGGGCCAATCCGGGGACGATGCCGGCCCCGGCCGGCGCACCCGACTGCTGGGCTCGCCCCGCGAATCCGGTCGGTCCGAGCCACGCTCGCCGGCGGCGTCGTGACGTGCGGGCCGAGGTCTGCGTGCCGGAGGATTCGATGCCGCGCTGCGGACCGGCCGCGCGGTCGGTATCTCCGGTTCGGTCCGGCGCGCCGGGACCGGTGCTACCAGGCGCTTCGTCGGCGGACCCGGCCGCTCGCGAGGAATCCAGACTTGTCATGACGACAACGGTCTCGCGAATCGGTGCGGTCCGGTAGCGGCCGAAACGGCATCGGACTCATATCATGGTGATATGGGCTGTGTCCGATGCATATGATTACGCTATGGCCGATATCCGCCCCGACCTGGGTTTCCTGGAGCTGCTGGTCGCCATCGACGACCACGGCAGTCTCGGCGCCGCCGCACGCTCGATCGGCATGGCACAACCGAACGCCAGCCGCGCGGTGCGGCAGTGGGAGCATCGGCTGGGCCTCGCCCTGCTGCGGCGCTCACCGCGCGGCTCCACGCTCACTCCGGCGGGGACCGTCGTCGTGCACTGGGCGCGCGAGGTGCTGGCGGATGTGGACCGGCTACTCGATGCCGCCGCCGCGCTGCGCACCGATCAGGAGGCCGAACTCACCGTCGCTGCCAGCATGACGGTCGCGGAATGTCTGCTGCCGGGGTGGCTCGGCGCGTTCCGCCGCGGCCATCCGGATGTGAAAGTCCATCTCCAGGTGCATAATTCGCGACAAGTGTGCGATCGGCTGGTGGCGGGGGAATGCGATCTGGGATTCGTCGAATCGCCGGCCGTGCCCGAGGGATTGCCGCATGTGACCGTGGCGCACGATCGTCTGCTCGTCGTGGTCGATCCCGGGCATCCGTGGGCGCGGCGCCGCATCCCGCTCACCGTCGCCGAACTGGCCGCGACACCGCTGGTCGTACGTGAACCCGGTTCCGGTACCCGCAGCACACTCGATGTCGCATTGGCCGAATATCCGCGTGCCGAACCGCTTCTGGAGCTCGGCAGCGCCGCGGCCATCCGCACCAGCGTGCTCGGCGGCGTGGGACCCGCGGTCCTCAGCACCCTCGCGGTCGGCGATCAGCTCGAGCGCGGCGAACTGCGCGCCGTCGCCGTCGAGGGCCTGGACCTGCGGCGCACCCTGCGCGCGGTGTGGCGTCCACCGCGCAAACTCGGCGGCCCGGCCGGGCAACTGGTGTCGGCCATCGTGCACGCCCAGCGCGCCGCGCCACCGCGAGCGTCCGCTCCGGCGTAACCGCCGGCCTCACTCGCGGGCGCTCTGCTCCCGCAGCCGCGCAAGCGTTTTCGCGAGAATCCGGGATACGTGCATCTGCGATATCCCCATCCGCTGCGCGATCTGGGTCTGCGTCATCGATTCGAAGAACCGCATGGTGAGAATGCGCCGTTCGCGTTCGGGCAGGCCCGCGAGCAGCGGCCGGATCGCCACGTACTCCTCGACTCGGTCGAACTGCGACTCCTCTTCGCCGAGAGTGTCCAGCAGCGAGGCCTCGGTATCGCGGCCCACCGATACCGCGTCGATGGAACTGGGCTGATACGCGTTGCCCGCGATGACGGCCTGGGTCACCTCGTCGGGATGGATGTCGAGTTCGGCGGCGATCTCCTTGGCGGTCGGAGAGCGGCCCAGCGACTGCGAAAGCGAATCGATCGCGGAGCCGATGCGCAGATGGGTCTCCTTGACCCGCCGCGGCACCCGCATCGCCCAGGTGTTGTCGCGGAAGTAGCGCCGCACCTCGCCCATGATGGTGGGCACCGCGAAGGACAGGAAGTTCGAGCCCCGCGAGACGTCGAACCGATCGACCGCGTGGACCAGCCCGACGCGGGCCACCTGCGTCAGATCGTCGAACGGCTCGCCGCGACCGCTGAATTTGCGGGCGATGTGGTCCGCCAACGGAATACAGCGGTTGATCAACTCGTCGCGCAATTCGGCGCGGCGGTCCTCACCGGCCTCCGACAGTGCCTGGAACAGCAAATTCACATCGTCGTAGCCGGAGACCGAACCGGTGACTTCGGCGACCTCGTCGCCGTCTTCGTCGTCGTCCGGGGTGTTCTCGCCGCCGTGCGCGCGGCCGTCGCCGTCCTCGGCGCCGGTGTCGTCAGGGGATCCGCTCGCGGCCGTACCCGCGGTGTCCTCGGCGTCGTCGGCCTCGAACACGCTGTCGTGCTCGGCCACTACGCCTTCCCCCGGACCCGGCGAAATTCCACCACCGTCGGGTATCCGGAAATCGCCGAATCGAAGGGTTCCTGCGCGACCTCGATCCCATCGGTGAGGGTCCGCAGTACATGCCAGCCGAAGCTGCGCTGGTCGGGCAGTTTCGAGGTGGCCGCGATTCCGGCCACCCGGACGAGGAGATCGGTGTCGCCAACGGTGAAGCGGCACTGCAGGGTGCTGCCGGGAACGGCGAGTTCGATCAGCGTCGAGCACGCCTCGTCGACGGCCAGCCGGATGTCGGCGACCTCGTCGAGTGTGAAATCGCTGAGCAGGACCAGTGTTTCGGCCAATCCGCGCACGATGGGCAGTTGCGACACCGTGGCCGCTACTCCGATTTCGACGGGTGTGCTGCGCAGTCCCTCTTCAGCCGACATGTTGATCACCCTACGAAGGCTACCCAACTTCGCGTCGCGCAATCGTCGACAGTGCCGAAAACCGGTGTGATCGACCCAGTACACTCACGCGCTGTGTCCACCTCGAATTCCCACTTTCACCGGCCGTCGCCGATGATCGCACCGTCCATCCTGTCCGCTGATTTCGCTCGTCTGGCGGAGGAGGTACGCGCCGTCGAGGGAGCGGACTGGCTGCACGTCGATGTGATGGACAACCACTTCGTACCGAACCTGACCCTGGGTCTGCCCGTGGTGCAGAGTCTGCTGAAGACCACCGACATCCCGCTGGACTGCCATCTGATGATCGAGGACCCGGCCCGCTGGGCGCCCCCGTACGCGGAGGCCGGTGCCTACAACGTGACCTTCCACGCCGAGGCGACCGACGATCCGGTCGCGGTGGCCCGCGATATCCACGCCGCCGGCGCGAAGGCCGGATTGTCGGTGAAACCGAACACACCCATCGAGCCGTATCTGGAAATTCTCCGCGACTTCGACACCCTGCTGGTGATGAGCGTCGAGCCCGGATTCGGCGGGCAGTCGTTCATTCCGCACGTGCTGGAGAAGGCGCGCGCGGTTCGCCGGCTCGTCGACAGCGGCGAATTGCGTCTGGTCGTCGAAATCGACGGCGGCATCAATATGGACACCATCGAAGCCGCCGCGGAGGCCGGGGTGGACTGCTTCGTCGCCGGTTCCGCGGTCTACGGCACGGACGATCCGGCCGCGACCGTGGAAGCCTTGCGCGAGAAGGTCATCGCGACGGAGCAGGCGGCACGGCGCTGAGCCGCGCGGCCTCCACCACCGCGGCCATGGGGACGACCGCGTCGAGATGGTCGGGCGTCTGCACCCAGATTCGATAGCCTGTCCGTTCGTCCTCGGCCGAGGGCAGCACCACGTGGCTGCCCGTGCACGCGACGGTCGTGTACAGCCGGAACAGTTCGGCCGCAACGGATGTGCTGACGCCGGCGGAGCACGACGGGCCGGTGATGAAGGTCCAGCGCCGCGCGCGCGGATGGTGAACCACGGGAGTGACGAGTCCGGACTGGGTGAGCTGGCGCAAGACCCGCTCACCCAGATCGGCCGGCATGGTGACCGCACCGAATTGCTGCCCGACTTCGAGAACGATGTGCCGGGCCGCGTCGTCCACCGTCGCGGGGAGATGAAAAATGCGGCGATACCGCTCGCAACGATCCGTGAGAGACGTATCGATCACTGTGGTCACGCCACACCCCCATGAGGTTGTTGTCCAATGAACTGTTGGAATCAACTGCATAACAATATTGCTACCGAATTCGCCCTGGTTGCAAGCGCCGGGGTTGAATTCGCAGTCACGTGGGTAACAAATCGAATTCGGCCGCGATCCGGGCCGGTAGAAGCCGGATATCCGACCGGTGAAAACGTGAATCGAATTCCATTTCTCCGGAAATTGCCGACAATTCCTTTTCGGTATCCGGTGTACCCCCGAATCGCGGGGACGCCGATCGGCCCGCTCGGCGCGCCGCCGAGACGGCGTCCGGTTCAGTGCATATTTCCGGTCCGAAAGTCTCGAATGCCCGGACGCGACCGGTCGGTGGGACGGCCGGATGTGCTCTGCTACAGCGCGTCGTTACGCTGATGACACTGCGGCCCACGGGGGAATACCCCGGGCCGCCGGCACCGTTTGCGCTAGCGGACGCCCCGACGCGGTGGGCGCCGGGCTGACAGGAGATACGGATGTTCACAGGCATCGTCGAGGAGCTGGGCGAGGTCGTCGCCGCCGAGCGGTCCGCGGACGCGGCCAGGCTCACCATTCGCGGCGCGACCGTCACCTCCGATGCCCGCCACGGTGACTCCATCGCGGTCAACGGTGTCTGCCTGACCGTGGTCGACGTGGTCGACGGTGACAGCTTCACCACCGATGTGATGGGTGAGACGCTCAATCGCTCCGGCATCGGCAAACTCGACATCGGCTCGAAGGTGAACCTGGAGCGCGCCGCGGCGGTGAACAGCCGGCTCGGTGGCCACATCGTGCAGGGGCACGTCGACGGCACCGGGGTCATCCTGTCGCGCACACCCTCCGACAACTGGGAGGTGGTGCGAATCTCGTTGCCCGACAACCTCGCTCGCTATGTGGTCGAGAAGGGGTCGATCACCGTCGACGGCATCTCGCTGACCGTCTCGGGACTCGGCGTGGACGACGCCGGAGAGCCCGGGCACCGCGACTGGTTCGAGGTCTCGCTGATTCCCACCACCCGCGAACTCACCACCCTCGGGTCCGCGCCCGCCGGCACCACCGTGAATCTGGAGGTCGACGTCATCGCCAAATACGTCGAGCGACTCCAGCAGCGTGGCTAGCCGGAGCAACCGCGACGTCGTATCGGCGACCCGACCCAGTAGGCTCGAGTCGCACCTATTCCGAAGTGGAGCACAGCAGACGTGACCAGGTTCGACACCATCGAGCGCGCAGTCGCCGATCTCGCCGCCGGTAAGGCGGTAGTCGTCGTCGACGACGAGGGCCGGGAGAACGAGGGCGACCTCATCTTCGCCGCGGAGAAGGCGACCCCCGAGCTGGTGGCTTTCATGATCCGATACACCTCCGGCTACATCTGTGTGCCGTTGACCGGTGCGGACTGCGATCGGCTGGGCCTGCCGCCCATGTACTCGATGAATCAGGACAAGCACGGCACCGCGTACACGGTCTCGGTGGACGCGCGAGAAGGCATCAGTACCGGCATCTCCGCCGCCGACCGCGCGACGACCATGCGCCTGCTGGCCGATCCGGCCTCGCGCGCCGACGAGTTCACCCGGCCGGGCCACGTCGTGCCGCTGCGCGCCAAGGATGGCGGAGTGCTGCGCCGCCCGGGCCACACCGAGGCGGCCGTGGACCTGGCCCGGATGGCCGGTCTGAGTCCGGCGGGTGTGATCTGCGAGATCGTCAGCCAGAAGAACGAGGGCGATATGGCCCGCACCGAAGAGTTGCGGATCTTCGCCGACGAGCACGAGCTCGCGCTGATCTCGATCGCCGATATGATCGCGTGGCGCCGCAAGCACGAGAAGCAGGTGGAGCGGATCGCCGAGGCGCGCATCCCCACCAAGTACGGCGAGTTCAAGGCCGTCGGCTACAAGAGCATCTACGACGATGTCGAGCATGTGGCGCTGGTGCGCGGCGATCTGAGCGTCGACGCCGGTGACGATGTTCTGGTGCGTGTGCACTCGGAATGCCTGACCGGTGACGTTTTCGGCTCGCTGCGCTGTGACTGCGGCCCGCAGCTGGACGCGGCGATGGAGATGGTCGCCGCCGAGGGGCGCGGTGTGGTGCTCTACATGCGCGGGCACGAGGGCCGCGGCATCGGCCTGATGCACAAGCTGCAGGCCTATCAGCTGCAGGATTCCGGCCACGACACCGTGGACGCGAATATCGAACTCGGCCTGCCCGCCGATGCCCGCGACTACGGCACGGGCGCGCAGATCCTGGTCGATCTCGGGATCAAGTCGATGCGGCTGCTCACCAACAATCCGGCCAAGCGGGTCGGTCTGGACGGCTACGGCTTGAGCATCACCGAGCGGGTGCCGATGCCGGTGCGCGCCAATGCCGAGAATCTGCGGTATCTGCGTACCAAGCGCGACCGGATGGGCCACGACCTGGTCGGCTTGGACGACCTGGATCTCGGCGAGACCGCACAGTAGTCGGAATTCGAAGAAGGGGTATCGGTCGATGAGCGGTACGGGCGTACCGGAGTTCGCGCTGGCGGACGCGAAGGAGCTGACGGTCGGCATCGTCGCCTCGCGCTGGCACACCACCATCTGCGACACGTTGCTCGCCAACGCCGAGCGGGTGGCCCGGGAAGCGGGCGTCGAGCAGATCACCGTGGTGCGCTGTGCCGGGGCGATGGAGTTGCCGGTAGTCGCGCAGGCGCTGGCCCGCACGCACGACGCGGTCGTGGCGCTGGGCGTCGTGATCCGCGGCGAGACACCGCATTTCGAATACGTCTGCGATGCGGTCACCGCCGGTTTGACGCGAGTGTCGCTGGACGAGGGCACACCGGTCACCAACGGAGTGCTCACGGTGAACACCGAGGAGCAGGCCCTCGACCGTGCGGGCCTGCCGGATTCGGCCGAGAACAAGGGCGAGCAGGCGGGTGCGGCGGCATTGGACGCGGCGCTGACCCTGCGCGCGCTGCGCCGGGAAGTCTGAGCCGATGCCGCCGGTCGTTCGCCTGTTCAAACGCGGTCCCCAGCCCCCGGCGGCGGAGGCGCCGCAGTGGGATCTCGAGGTGCGCCCGCGACGGGCGGTGCGCACCGCGCGCATCGTGGCGGCGGTGATCGCGGTGTTGTTCGTCTTGGCCGGGGTGCTGTCGAGTAATTCGGCGACCGGCGTGAACTTCCGCGGGGCCGACCAGGTCGCCATCATCTGCTTCGGGTTGTTGCTGGCCGGTGCCGTGCTGCTGCTGACCCGGCCGCGGGTGCGCGTCGGGCCGCAGGGCGTGGTGGTCCGCAACATCCTGGGCGACAACGAGTTCCGCTGGGCCGATATTCGCGGCGTCGCGATTCCGGACAAGAAGGCCTGGGCACGGCTGGAATTGGCCGGCGACGAATACGTGCCGATGCTGGCGATCCGCGTCAACGACAAGGATCACGCCGCCCGCGCGATGGACCGCTTCCGCGAACTCGGCGCGAAATACACCGCCGCACAGCAGGACTGAGCCGTCAGCGGGTATCGCCCAGGACGATGCCCTCCCGCCGCGGATCGGCCCCGCCGATCCAGCCGCCGTTCTCGCGCTGCAGAGCGCTGAGGCCGCTGGACTGCGGGTCGACCGAGACCTGATGCCCCATCTCGCGCAGCTTCTGCACCAGCGGGTCGTGGGCGCCGTTGTCGGTGGCGTCGATCGCGGGATGTTCCCCGCCGACGCCGGTCACCGGTGTGTTCGCCGCGCCGAAGGCCACCTGGGATACCGCCTGCTGCGGGTCCAGCTGCCAATCCAGCAGCCCCACCAGCGCTTTCACGACGAACTGGATGATCACCGAACCGCCGGGCGAACCGGTCACGTCCACCAGCTGTCCGCGTGACCCGTCCGGCGCCCGATCGAACACCAGCGTGGGACTCATCGAACTGCGCGGTCGCTTCCCCGGCTGTACCCGGTTGGCCAGCGGCGTACCGGTTGCATCGGCGGGTTCGGCGCTGAAGTCGGTGAGCTGATTGTTCAGCACGAATCCGTCGACCAGATGGAACGATCCGAACGCCGATTCGACGGTGGTGGTCATGGTGGCGGCGTTGCCGTACCGGTCCACGACGGAGATGTGGCTGGTGCCGTGTTCGGGTTGCTGCACGCCGGTGCCGAGCGGGACCGGTCCGAAGTCACCGGGCTTCGCGGTGCCCATGGCATGGTTCGGATCGATGAGGGCGGCCCGCTGCTTCAGATAGTCCTTGTTCACCAGCGCGGCGGGTGAGCCGCCGGGCAGCGGGACGAAATCGGGGTCGGCGATGTACTTGTCGCGGTCAGCGTAGGCCAGCCGCTCGGCCTCCGAGACCAGATGCACCGCTTCGGCTTTCGGGGTGCCGCCGTTGCGGTCGAGACGGTCCGGGGGCAGGCCGGCGAGATCGAAGTTCTCCAGAATCCCGAGGGTCGCGGCGACGGTGATGCCGCCCGAGGACGGATTGGGCATCCCGCAGATCCGGTGGGTGCGGTAGTCGGTGCACAGGGCGGTGCGCTTCTTCGCCTGGTACCGGGCGAGATCGTCGAGCGAGATCTGCCCCGGGGTACGGCCACCACTGGTGGTCGCGGTGGCGTCGACGATGTCGCGGGCGACCGCGCCGGTGTAGAAGGCGTCGGGACCGTCGGAGGCGATGGCGCTCAACGTCTTCGCCATGGCCGGATTGGCGAGGTGGAAGCCTCGCGGTTTGGGGGAGCCGTCGGGCTGCAGGAAGTACTGCCTGGCATTCGCGTCCCGGGCGAGGTCCGGGGCAGACTGCGCGATCTGGCTCGCCATCCGGGCGCTGATGTCGAAACCGTTGTCCGCCAGCGAGATCGCCGGATCGAACAAATCGCGCCAGGACTGCTTGCCGTGGTCGCGATGGGCCGCCTCGAGCAGTCGCAGCACACCCGGCACGCCGATCGACCGGCCGCTGGCGCGCGTATTCGGTTGCGGCACCGAATGATCGGTGTCGCTGATCCAGCGCAGATAGTTCTCGGTCGCGGCGGCGGGCGCGACCTCGCGCCCGTCGTAGGCGTCGACCGATCCGGACGCGGCGTCGTAGTAGAGCAGGAATGCGCCGCCGCCGATGCCGGAGGCCTGGGGTTCGACCAATCCCAGGACTGTCTGCGCGGCGATCAGCGCATCGGCCGCGGTGCCGCCGTCGGCCAGGACCACGCAGGCGGCGTGGGTAGCCAGCGGGTTCGCGGTGGAGACCGCGAAGGTGTGCGTGCGCACCGGGGTCATACCGCTGCGATAGCCGGTGGCGATCTCGGGATTGGTGGCCAGATTCGTCGCCCCCGCCGCGGATCCCGCCACTACGGTGATCGGGGTGCCGGCCGGACCCTCGACGCAGCTTCGGCCGGCCTCGGAGGTGGTGGACGAGCAGCCCGTGAGCGGCCCGGTGATCAGCAGCAGGACGACGCTCGCGCCGCCCAGAATCGCTCGCGTGCGCCTCATGCAGGCACTTTAGCCCGCGTCGGCCCCACCACGCGGGGTGTCGTTCCCATACCGGGTAACGTCGAGCCGCCCCGACCTCGACCAAGGGATCACCCGACCGATGAGCGAGACACCAGCACAGACGCACCTGTCCGCGGAGGACAGTGGCTATCACAAGAGCCTCAAGCCGCGGCAGTTGCAGATGATCGCGATCGGTGGCGCCATCGGCACCGGCCTGTTCCTCGGCGCCGGCGGACGGCTGGCCCATGCGGGGCCGGGACTGTTTCTCGTGTACGCGGTATGCGGTGTCTTCGTCTTCTTCATCCTGCGGGCGCTGGGCGAATTGGTCCTGCACCGGCCCTCGTCGGGGTCGTTCGTCTCCTATGCGCGCGAGTTCTACGGGGAGAAGGCGGCTTTCGTCGCCGGCTGGACCTATTTCCTGAACTGGTCGATGACCGGCATCGTCGACACCACCGCGATCGCCACCTATCTGCACTACTGGGGCGCGTTCGGCGCGATCCCGCAGTGGGTGCTGGCGCTGATCGCGTTGTGCCTGGTGCTGAGCGTGAACCTGATCTCGGTCAAATGGTTCGGTGAACTCGAGTTCTGGGCGGCGCTGATCAAGGTCGTCGCCCTGGTGTCGTTCCTGATCATCGGTATCGTCTTCCTCGGCGGGCGATTCCGGGTCGACGGGGCCGCGACGGGTCTCGGATTGGTCGCACACTCCGGTGGCTGGTTCCCGACCGGGGTGCTGCCGCTGGTGACGGTCGCCTCGGGCGTGGTGTTCGCCTATGCCGCGGTGGAAATGGTCGGCACCGCGGCGGGGGAGACCGAGAATCCGCAGCAGATCATGCCGCGCGCCATCAACTCGGTGATCCTGCGTATCGCGGTGTTCTATGTCGGCTCGCTGATCCTGCTGGCGCTGCTGCTGCCCTACACCGCCTACCACGCCGACGAGAGCCCGTTCGTCACCTTCTTCACCAAACTGGGTGTGCCGCATGCCGGTTCGGTGATGAACCTGGTCGTGCTCACCGCGGCCTTCTCGAGTCTCAACGCGGGTCTGTATTCGACCGGACGCATTCTGCGCTCGATGGCGGTCAACGGCAGCGCCCCGCGTTTCACCGCGCGGATGAACAGCCGCGGTGTGCCCTACGGCGGCATCGTGCTGACCAGTCTGATCGCCCTGGTCGGCATCTGGCTCAACTACATCGTGCCGGCGCGCGCGTTCGAGATCGTGCTCAACATCGCGTCACTGGGCATCCTGTCCTCGTGGGCGACGATCGTGCTGTGCCAGTTGGCGCTGTACCGGCGCTGGCGGCGCGGTGAGCTGGAACGGCCCGCGTTCCGCATGTTCGGCGCCCCCTATACCGGCATCGCGACCCTGGTGTTCCTGGCCGCGATGCTGGTGCTGATGGCCTTCGACCACCCCGTCGGCACCTGGACGGTGGCGAGTCTGGTGATCCTGATCCCGGCGCTGATCATCGGCTGGTTCGCCGCCCGCTCGCGAGTACTGGAGGTGGCGCGGCTGCGGGAACCGCCCGAGGACGAGCAGCCGGCCAAGCGCTCGGAATCGGTCCCCGTCGACGACTGACCGGCCCTCGGACCGTGCCGCCGATCCGAGGCCCGTACGGTCACAACGAGGTTGTGCTGCTTCGCTTTTCGCGCTCCTCGGCGATGCGGCGCTGCGCCTCGGACCATTCGATCGGCAGGTCGGCGGCCGGGACGGACCAGAAGACGAACGTCGATTCGCGCATCACCGTGCGGGCGCGCACGATGGCCGAGGCGTGCGGATCGGTCCGGGCGTAGGCGCTGATCGCCGCCTGGTCCGTCCAGGCCGACAGAGTCCAGAACGTGCGGCGGGTGAGATCGGCCTTCAGGGCGATGCCGAGTGCGCCGGGGGAGCGGCGGGCCTGGCGCCGCAGCACGATCGAGGTCGCGAGGAATCCGGGGACGTGCCGCAGTGACCGGACTTCGAGCCGCGAGGCCATGATCTGGACGGTATCGGTGGTGGGCCGCTCGACGGTGACCCAGGGCAGTGTGGGCATGGCGGTGAACTTTCGACGAGTCGGAGTGTGGTGCTGTCGCCTGCCCAACATCGCACGCTCACGCAATCTTGTCAATGACAAGATTGCGAGGTGAGCCGGCTCAGGCGCGCACGCTGCGCTCCGCACGCACATGCCAGCGGCCGTCCTCGGTGCGGGTCAGCCGGATGGGATGGTCGAAACAGGTGCTGATATTGCTGCTGGTCAGCACCTCGTCCACCGGTCCGCTCGCGACGCAGCGTCCCGCACGCAGCAACAGCACGTGGGTGGTGGCCGGGGGCAACTCCTCGAGGTGATGGGTGACCAGAACCGACGCCAGTTCGGGATGGGTGGCCTGCAGCAGATCGATGCGGTCGATGAGCTGTTCCCGGCCGCCGACGTCGAGTCCGGTGGCCGGTTCGTCGAGCAGGAGCAGCCGCGGTTCGGCGATCAGCGCCCGGGCGATGAGCGCGCGGCCGCGCTCGCCTTGGGACAGCGTGGGCCAGCGAGCGTCGCGGCGATGGGTCAGTCCCATCAGTTCGATGAGCCGATCCGCCTCGGCCTCCTGTTCCGGCGTCGGTGACCAGCGCTGCTTGATGTCGGCGGTATTGGTCAGCCCGGTCACGACCACCTCGTGCGCGGTGAGCGGGTAGGGCGGATTGTGCCGGGGGTCGACATGGCCGATGGCGGTACGCAATTCGCGCATATCCACCCGCCCCAGCCGATGGCCCAGGACGTGCACACTGCCGTGGGTGGGGTGTTCGAACGCCCCCAGCATCTTCAGCAGCGTGGTCTTGCCGGCGCCGTTGGGGCCCAGCAGTGCCCAATGCTCGCCGGCGCGCACGGTGAGCGACACCGCGGACAGGATCGGATTGCGGTTGCGCACGAAATCTACGGCGTCCACCTGCAGGATGGGGGAGTCGACCATGTGCCCACGGTAGCAAACTCCTCAGACAAGCTGATAGGTCGCGAAGCGCACACGGAACGCCGCGAATATCGGGCAACCGTGGACCGGTCGGTTTGTGCCACAATCGGGTCGGTCGGTTCGATCGAGTTGCCGGAAAAGTGATGTGGATCACGATTGGCCGCTACCCTTTTCCCACCCGGTGCTCGTGCGGAATCACAAGAGATCATCCCGCGACGAGATGCCGTGGCCAGAAAGGCATCTCGACCATGAGCTCGACCTCGACAGCAGCCGCTCCCACCCTGCTCACCGGATTGTGGCGGCGAAAACTACCGCACTATCCCGACACTCCCGCCCGCTCCTGGTACCTGACGCTCGTGGTGATCACCTCGGTCGTGCTGTACTACCAGCTCTTCGTCGCGGGCGCGGTCGGCAATCAGCTGATCGCGTACTTCCACCTCTCGTTCGCCTATTTCGTGTGGATCTTCATCATCGGCGC
Source organism: Nocardia sp. 852002-51101_SCH5132738 (assembly GCF_001665695.1). Lineage (NCBI taxonomy): Bacteria > Bacillati > Actinomycetota > Actinomycetes > Mycobacteriales > Nocardiaceae > Nocardia > Nocardia sp. 852002-51101_SCH5132738. The sequence continues at coordinate 118,547 of NZ_LZML01000024.1, forward strand.
GGCCTTCGGCGCCGCGGCCTCGGTGGCGGCGGGCCTGCTCGACCGCTGGGGACGAGCCAATATCGTGGCCTACGGGGTGGTGATCTGTTCGCTGCTCACCCTGTTCGCGCTTCCGGCGACGACCACGAAGATGGCCTATCTCGTCGTCTACTGCGTGGTGAGCGTGGTCGAAGGCGCGGTGCTAGTGGCCACCCCCGCGTTGATCCGGGACTTCTCACCGCAGCTGGGCCGTGCCTCGGCGATGGGATTCTGGACCCTGGGGCCGGTGATCGGCGCACTCGTCACCAGCGAGATCACCGCCCGCACCCTCGACAGTCATCCGGACTGGCAGTTCCACTACCGCCTGTGCGGTGTGATCAGCTGTGCGGTCGCCGTGGTCGCGGTGATCGGATTGCGCGAACTGAGTCCGCGCCTGCGCGATCAGGTGATGGTGAGCTTGCGGGATCGGGCGCTGGTCGAGGCGCGGGCCAAGGGCCTGGACGTCGAGGCGCTCGAACACGGGCAGTGGCGGCAGATGATGCGGGTCGACGTGGTCGGCTCCGCCCTGGCCATCAGCATCTTCCTGGCATTCTTCTACACCATCGTGTCGTTCCTGCCGGTGTATCTGGCGACCAACTTCGGTTTCACACCGGCCCAGGCCAATGCACTGGGTAACTGGTACTGGATCGCGAACGCGGTGGCGCTGGTGGTGACCGGCATCGTGTCGGACATCCTCAAGGTGCGCAAACCGTTCATGATCCTCGGCGCCCTGATCAGCATCGCGGGGCTGTACGTCTTCCTGGGCTACACCGATCATCCCGATACCGGGTACTACTCGTTCGCGGGGGTGATGACGGTCATCGCGGTCGGCGGCGGCATCGCCTACGCCACCTGGATGGCGAGTTTCACCGAAACCGTGGAGCGCCGCAATCCGGCCGCGACCGCGGTCGGGCTGGCCGTGTGGGGCGGTGTGCTGCGCACGGTGGTGACCTTCACGCTGTTCGGTCTGCTGATGGTGGTCGACGCGGCCGGACCGCTGGTCAACAATGGTCCGCGATTGCAGGAGATCCAGGCGCAGCACGGAGCGCAGCTGGCGACCATCCAGACCGTCGGCGCCGAGACCATGACGCAACTCGGTCGCAATCCCGCCGATCCCGCCGCCCAGATGGCCGCGCTGACCAAGCTGACCGGCGCGTCACCCGCCGACATCCAGGCCACCATCGCGTTGAACGCGCGCTATCCGCAGGAGCTGGCGACACTGCAGGCCGTGGATCCGGCCACGCTCGGTGCTCTGGCGGTGAATCCGAACGACGCGCGGGCCGCGGGCGCCGCGGTCGGTCAGGTGGCGGCGAAATTCGGCATCAGCCCCGCCGAAGCGGTGGGGCGGCTGACCGCGACCCAGCAGATTCCGCGCGATCAGCTCGCGGTCGCCAGTACCGTCGGTCCGAAACTCGTGACCGCGCAAGCGCAGTTGCAGGCGGTGGCCACCGTGCCGGCCGATGATCTGGCCTATGTGGCCGAACACGGCGCCGAGGTGAAGCAGGCGGCCGCCGACTCGCCGGTGCAGTGGCGGCAGTGGTGGTGGATCTGCCTGATCGCGCAGGTGCTGTTCCTGCCCTTCGTCTTCCTGATGGCCGGGCGCTGGAGTCCGAAGCGGGCCGCCGCCGATGCCGCCGAACACGACCTGCGCGTGCGACAGGAACTGGTGGCGCTGGCGGAAACCGAGGCCGGGAAGGAGGCCTCTGCAGCGGAATCGGCGGCGGGGGAAGTGGCGCCGCCTGCCGAGCCGGCGCCTGCGGGGTAGTTCCGCGACGTGAATCGAGGTCCGGAACGCGCCTGCCGCCCGTTCCGGACCTCGAGTTCGCCCATCGGCACAGGCGGATGGCTTCGATCGCCGCGGTTCAGCATCCCAGCTGGTCGGCCAGGTCCTCGAAATCGGTTGCGTTGATATCGAATTCGTCGCTGAACGCGGTGTCGGCCAGGGCCGGATCGCCGAACTCGAGCGGCCGCGCGACGAAGGCGGTGCGGAAGCCCAGGGCGGCCGCGGCCCGGATGTCGTACTTGTGGCTCGCGACCATCATGATCTCGCCCGGCTGCGCGCCGAGATAGTGCGCGGCCATGCGGTAGGTGCGGGGATCGGGTTTGTGCGCACCTGCCATCTCGGCCGTGAACACGGCGTGCCACGGGAAATCGCAGTGCCGGGTGATGCCGACGACCGCGTCGACGTCGGCATTCGACAACGTCGCGAGGGTGTAGCGGCGTCGCAGCCGGGTCAGGCCGGGCACCGCGTCCGGCCACGGGTCCAGGCGCTTCCAGGCGGAATTCAGTTCGGCGCGGGCATCGGAGGGCGCATCCATACCGCGCTCGGTGAGGAGTTCGTCGAGTGCCGCGCGATAGATCGAATCGACACTCACCCAGTGGTCACCGACCGCGGCGGTGCCGCGGAAATACGCTGCGCGCCAATCGTTCACGAACGCCGACCAGTCCCGGCCGGGATAGCGCTGCCCGAGCGTCGCCGCAGCCGCCGCGACCACGGTGGAGTGAAAATCGGTGGCGGTGCCCTGTACGTCGAACAGCAGCGCCTTCGGCCGGTCGTTCATGATCGCGATGGTAGCGGCGGTCGTCCGGCGAGCCGCGCGGCCGGGCGGCGCGATCGCCCTCGTCGTGTGATCTGGATAACATTTGTTCCGGGGGTCGACGTCGGAGACGTGGGTCCGCGCCGCGGAGAGTGGTGCCGTCGGTGCGCGAGCCTCGGATGGGAGCGAGATCATGCAGACCCGTACCGATGAGATAGCCGATCGGATCTACCGGATATCCACCTTCGTGCCCGAGGTCGGGCCGACCGGGTTCAGCTTCAACCAATTCCTGATCGTCGACGAGGAGCCGCTGCTTTTCCATTGCGGCATGCGCGCGCTGTTCCCGCTGGTGAGCGAGCAGATCTCTGCGATCGTGCCGGTGGAACGGCTGCGCTGGATCACCTTCGGCCACGTCGAGGCCGACGAATGCGGGGCGATGAATCTGTTCCTGGCCGCCGCGCCGCACGCGCAGGTGGCGCACGGAATTCTCGGTTGTCAGGTGTCGATCGACGATCTGGCCGACCGGCCGCCGCGCCCGCTGGCCGACGGTGAGGTCATCGAACTGGGTGAGCGGCGCGTCCGCCACATCGACACTCCGCACGCACCGCACAACTGGGAGTCGCGGGTGCTCTACGAGGAGACCACGGGCGTGCTGTTCTGCGGTGATCTCATGACCCAGGTGGGCGACGGGCCCGCACTCACCGAATCCGATGTGGTCGGTCCGGCCGTACTCGCCGAGGACGTCTTCCGAGCCACGTCACTGGGCCCCGCGGTCCCGGCCGCCCTGTACCGACTGGCGGAGTTGAATCCGGCGACGCTGGCGGTGATGCACGGCTCCAGCTTCGCCGGCGACGGCGCCGCCGCACTGCGGGCACTGGCCGCGGATTACGAGAGACGCTTGCTTCCAGCCTGATCGGTTCCGCGCCGGATCGGAGCGACCGAAGGCCGCGCACGGGTGTACGCGACCGCGACACCGGGTATGCCGAAGGCGCGCCGAGCGGCGGGTGTGGCCCTAGACTCGGCACACACATTCGACGGAGGTGATCGGCGGTGCATCCCCAGGATCCGCGTGAGCAGCACACCACGCGGTACGAAAGCGGTTATCAGCCGGGCGGCTATCAGGACCCCGCCTACCGGCAGGATCCCGCTTACTACCAGCAGGATCCCGCTTATCAGCCCTACCGGGCGCCGGGTGGGCAGCAGCCCGCGCCGCGGCGGCGGCCCGAGGTCAACGTGGGCATGTTCGCGGGCGGGGTACTCGCCACCGCGATCGTGACCGCGCTGGCGGCCTGGCTGTGCGCGTGGATCATCGACGTCATCGCCACCCGCGCCACCGAGAGCGGCAAGTTCGGGGTCTGGAACCCGATGGCCGAGCAGGGGTACTGGTTCGCGGTGGTGGCCTTCTTCTGCGCCCTGCTCGCCGGCGTGCTCTGGTATCTGCTGCATCTGGGCACGCCGTCGCCGGATATGTTCTTCGCCTGGATCGTCGGGATTCTCATCGCCGCGGCGGTGGTCATCCCGCTGACGCTGTCCAGCGACATCTGGGTGGGAGTGACCACCGCCATCGAGCATCTGGTGATCGGCCTGCCGATCTTCAGCCTGACCCGCACCGTCGGGGCGAAGAGCCTGGAACGGCCTTAACGCGGCAGCCGGGCCATCGCGAGCCCGGCCGCGCGGCCGGAGAAGATGCACCCGCCGAGGAAGGTGCCTTCCAGGGCGTTGTAGCCGTGGACGCCGCCGCCGCCGAAGCCGGCGACCTCCCCCGCGGCATACAGGCCGGGGAAGGGGGAGCCGTCGGAGCGGATCACCTGCGAGTCCAGATTGGTCTGCAATCCGCCCAGCGTCTTGCGGGTCAGCACGTTGAGCCGTACCGCGATCAGCGGACCGTGTGAAGGATCGAGAATCCGATGCGGCGCCGCGACCCGGCCCAGTTTGTCGCCGAGTGAGCGACGCGCGTTGGCGATCGCCATCAGCTGCGCGTCCTTGCTGTATTTGTTGTCCAGTTCGCGGTCGCGGGCGACGATCTGGTGTTCCAGCGCGGCGACGTCCAGTTGCGGGCCGCGCGCGATCTCGTTCATGCCGCGCACGAGTTCGGGCAGGGTGTCGGCAACCACGAAGTCCACGCCGTGCCGCTTGAACGCCTCGACCGGGCCGGGCGCGCCCTTGGCGGCGCGGCTCTTGAGCGTGAGTTTGAGGTCCTTACCGGTGATGTCGGGATTCTGCTCGGAACCGGAGAGGGCGAATTCCTTCTCGATGATCGACTGGGTGAGTACGAACCACGAGTAGTCGTAGCCGGTGTCCAGGATCGCCTTCATCGTGGCATTGGTGTCGAAACCGGGGAAACACGGTGCGGGCAAACGCTTTCCGTTCGCGTCGAACCACAACGACGACGGGCCCGGAATGATGCGGATGGCGTGATCGGGCCAGATCGGATCCCAGTTGTGAATGCCCTCGGTGTAGTGCCACATCCGGTCGCGGTTCACGATTCGCCCGCCGGCCGATTCGGAGATCGCGAGCATGCGGCCGTCGACATGGGCGGGCACGCCGGAGATCATGGTCTGCGGGCAGGGGCCGAGCCGTTCGGTGGGCCAGTTCTTCCGGATCAGTTCGTGGTTGTGGCCGATGCCGCCGGAGGACACCAGGACCGCCGGGGCGCGGAATTCGAACTCGCCCACCGTCGTTCGCGACGAGGCCACGCCACGGTCCAGTTCGCTCGGTTCCAGGACGCTACCTCGCACGCCCACCACCGCGTCGTCCTCCACAATCAGATCGTCGACCCGGTGCCGGAACGCGAATTCCACCAGCCCGCGCTGCTCGGCGGCCAGTACCGGTTCCAGGAAGACGCGCAGCACCTCCGGGCCGGTACCCCAGGTGAGGTGGAAGCGCGGCACCGAATTGCCGTGCCCGTCGGCGGTGGCGCCGCCGCGCTCGGCCCAGCCGACCAGGGGCGTGACCCGCAACCCCAGATCGTGCAGGTACCGACGCTTTTCTCCGGCGGCGAACTCGACGTAGGCGCGTGCCCACCGGCGCGCCCAGTGGTCTTCGTCGTCGCGATCGAATCCGGCCGAACCCAGCCAGTCCTGCCAGGCCAGCGCGAAGGAGTCCTTGATGCCGAGGCGTCGCTGCTCGGGACTGTCGACGAGGAACAGTCCACCCAGCGACCAGAAAGCCTGCCCGCCGAGATTGTTGCGATTCTCCTGGTCGAGAACCAGTACCCGCCGTCCTGCCCGGGTCAGTTCATAGGTGGCCACCAGTCCGGCCAGCCCGGCTCCGACGACGATGACATCCGGCTGTTGTGACGGCGCCACGGGTACTCCTCCGCGTTCGGGCGATTTGGATACATTCGTGTATCGAACGTGTTCAAGGTAGCAGATTCGAGCCGTCGCGAGCCCGGCTCCGCCATATCTGTCGGTGGCCCATGGCAGATTCGGTGCGTGCGCACCATCACCTCCGCCGCGGCCCGCCGGGCCGCACTCGCCGCCCAGGGATTCGCCACCACCGACCGCGACCGGACGGACGGTGCGGGAGGTCCGTCGACGCGCCGCGCGGTGCTCGGAGTCGTCCGCAATACCAAACTGCTGCAATTGGATTCGGTCGCCGCGGTGGTCCGCGCGCATTACGCGCCGGTGTTCGCCCGGATCGGCGCCTACGATCGTTCGCTGCTCGACGAGGCGATATGGGATCACAGCGCGCGGCGGCCGCGGCGGCTCGTGGAGTACTGGGCACACGAGGCGGCGCTGATTCCGGTGGAGGATTGGCCGCTGCTGCGATGGCGGATGGCCGGGTACGCCCACGGCCGCTGGGGTGGGGCGCGCCGGGTGCTCGACGAGCATCCCGACCTGCCCGGGCGGGTGCTGAGCGTGATCGACCAGGTCGGCGCGTGCAGCGCGGCGGAGGTGGAACGCCGGCTCGAGTTGAATCGCCCTCGGCGCAAGGATCATTGGGGCTGGAACCACAGCGACACCAAGGTGGTGTGCGAGATGTTGTTCGCCACCGGGGAGCTCTCGGTGGACAAGCGCGTGGGTTTTCAGCGGCATTACGACCTCACCGAGCGGGTGCTGCCGCCCGAGGTCGTCGCCCGCCGCATCGACGAACCGGATGCGGTGCGCGAACTGGTCCTCCGGGCCGCCGAGGCCTTGGGTGTGGCCACCGAGACCGATCTGCGCGACTACTACCGGCTGCATCGGCGGCAATGTGAACCCGCGCTGGCCGAGCTGGTCGACGCGGGAGAGCTCGAGCCGGTGCGGGCGGACGGCTGGGACAAGCCGGCTTATCTGCGTACCGGGACGCGGATCCCGCGGCGGGTCGAGGGCGCCGCACTGCTGTGCCCGTTCGACCCGCTGATCTTCTTCCGGCCGCGCACCGAGCGGCTGTTCGATTTCCACTACCGGATCGAGATCTACACCCCGGAACACAAACGGGTGCACGGCTATTACGTCTTCCCGTTCCTGCTCGACGGCGAGCTGGTGGCCCGGGTGGATGTGCGCGCGGACCGTGCGACCGGCCGGCTGCACGTGCTCGGCGCCTTCGCCGAACCCGGTCGGCCGCACGCGCGCATCGCCCACGAGCTGGCCCGGCAGCTGGAGGCGATGGCCGGATGGCTCGAGCTCGAGACAGTCGTGGTCGGCGAGCGCGGCGACCTGGCCGCGGCGCTGGCCGTCGAGGTGGCTGCCCGCGAACGGGTTTCGGTGCCGGCCGGGGTCAGGTTCGCGGAGCCCGGGTGATCCCGGGGACCGCCGCATCGGGGGAGATGGTCGCGGTCCGGGCCGCCGCGGCCTCGTCCGCCGCGCGCCCCCACCGCCCGGCCAGCGCGGCGCAGGTGATCAGCTGAATCTGGTGGAAGATCATGAGCGGCAACACGATCAGGCCCACCGGATGTCCGGCGAACAGGACCGTCGCCATCGGCAGGCCGGTGGCCAGACTCTTCTTGGACCCGCAGAAGATCACCACGATGCGATCGGCCCGGTCGAATCCGAACAGCCGCGCCACCCCCGCCGTCACGCCCAGCACCACCGCCAGCAGGACGATCGCCACACCCACGACCGCCAGCAGACGACCCACGGCCAGCCCCTGCCAGACGTGTTCGACCATGCCCGCGCTGAACGCCGCGTAGACCACCAGATACACCGAACCGCGGTCGACGATCTTGGTGAGGGTGGTGTGCGCCAGTACGCGATGCAGCTTCGGCCGGAGCAGCTGACCGGCGATGAACGGCAGCAGCAGTTGCACCACGATCTGCACGATCGACATCGGCGAGACGGTGGCGTCGCCGGTGGTCTGCATCAGCAGCATCACCAGCAGCGGTGTCAGGAACACGCCCAACAGGTTCGACACCGATGCGCTGACCACCGCGGCCGCGACATTGCCGCGCGCGATGGCGGTGAACGCGATCGAGGACTGCACCGTCGAGGGCAGCAGGCACAGGTAGAGCATTCCCGTGTAGAGCTCGTCGCTGAGCACAGAGGGGACCAGCAGTCGCATCGCCAGGCCGAGCAGCGGGAACAGGATGTAGGTCGCGGCGAGCACCGTCGTGTGCAACCGCCAGTGCCGCAGGCCCGCGAGCGCCTCACGCGGTTCGAGCCGGGCGCCGTACAGCAGGAACAACACCGCGATCGCTACCTTGGTGCCCCACTCCAGTACGTCGGCCGCGCCGCCGCGAGCGGGCAGGATCAGGCCGATCGCCATCGCCGCGAACAAGCCCAGCAGGAACCCGTCGATACGGAGTTTGGCCAGCAACGTCACCTCGCCACGGTACGACGTCCATTACTGATCGCCAAAGTCGATGGAAGCGATATCTATGAACGAGTAGCGTGATGAATGTGTTCGATCCGGAATTACTGCGCACCTTCCTGGCGGTCGAACGCGCCGGCGGGTTCACCGCGGCGGGCCGCATCCTGGGCCTGCGCCAGTCCACGGTCAGCGGGCATATCGCCCGGCTCGAGCAGGCCGCCGGCCGCGAACTGATCCGCCGCGACACCCGCAATCTGGCGCTGACCGCCGATGGTGCCGCGATGGTCGGTTTCGCGCGCAACATCCTCGACGCACAGGCCGAGGCCGACCGCTACTTCTCCGATTCCCGGCTCACCGGATTGATCCGGCTGGGCGCCTCCGACGATCTGGTCGCGCGCGAACTGCCCGACGTCCTGCTGGAATTCCAGCGGTCGCATCCGGGGGTGGATCTGGAACTGATCGTCGGGCTCAGCGAGAACCTCAAAACGAGGATGGCGGCGGGCGAACTGGATCTGATGGTGGCCAAGCGGCTGCCGGGCGAGCGGCACGGAGAACTGCTGTGGCGCGACCGGCTGGTGTGGGCCGGGCGTTCGGGTGTCGGCGACATCGTCGACCCGGTCCCCGTGGTGACCTATCCGCCGCCGAGCCTGACCCGCCACGTGGCACTGCGCGCACTCGAGCGGGAAGGACGGACCTGGCGGATCGCCTGCGTCAGCGACAGCCAGCTGGGCCTGCGGGCCGCGGTGCTGGCCGGACTGGGGGTCGTAGCGCACGCCGAAACCCTTCTTCCCCCAGGACTTTTCGCGATCGACGACGAGAAGCTGCCGGAACTGGGCGAGCTGGAGTTCGTGCTGCTGCGCCGGCACAGCCGGCTCTCCGAACCCGAACAGGCGCTCTGCGACGCGATCATCGCCGGCGCCCACCGCATGCACCGATGACCACCGCGCGGCGCCTGTCACCGGCCGCACACCGTTCACGGTCACGGCGCGTATCCGCTGTCGGTGCCGGTCGTTAACCTGGTTCCGTGGCAGATCCCGCGACCTATCGGCCCGCACCGGGCACCATTCCCGTCGAACCCGGCGTCTACAAATTCCGGGATTCCTACGGGCAGGTGATCTATGTCGGCAAGGCCAAGAGTCTGCGCAGCCGCCTGAATTCCTACTTCGCCGATGTGTCCTCGCTGCATCCGCGCACCCGGCAGATGGTGACCACCGCCGCGAGCGTCGAGTGGACGGTGGTATCCACCGAGGTGGAGGCGTTGCAGCTGGAGTACAACTGGATCAAGGAATTCGATCCGCGCTTCAACGTGCGCTACCGCGACGACAAGACCTACCCCATGCTCGCGGTGAGTATGAACGAGGAATATCCGCGGGTGTTCGTCTATCGGGGCGCTCGCAAGAAGGGCGTGCGGTATTTCGGGCCGTACGCCCACGCCTGGGCCATCCGCGAGACGGTGGATCTGCTGTTGCGGGTGTTCCCCGTGCGGACGTGTTCGGCCGGAGTGTTCAAGCGCCACAGGCAGATCGGGCGTCCGTGCCTGCTCGGCTACATCGACAAATGTTCGGCGCCCTGTATCGGCCGGGTCGACGCCGACGAGCACCGCCGCATCGCCGAGGATTTCTGCGACTTTCTGTCCGGCCGCACCGATCGCATGGTGCGGGAGCTGGAACGCCGAATGCAGTCCGCCGCAGCGGATCTGGACTTCGAGACCGCCGCACGCCTGCGCGACGATGTGGCCGCGCTCAAACGCGCACTGGAGAAGCAGGCGGTCGTGCTGGGCACCGGCACCGACGCGGACGTGATCGCCTTCGCCTCCGACGAACTCGAGGTCGCGGTGCAGATCTTCCACGTGCGCGACGGGCGGGTGCGCGGCCAGCGCGGCTGGGTGGTCGACAAATCCGGCGACGCCGTCGACCTGAACTGGGCCGGTACCGAAGACGCCGCGGGCGCCGCGCCGATCGACCAGGGTGCCCGGGGGCCGAGTGAGCTGGCCGCGCTGGTGGAACAGTTCGTCACCCAGTTCTACGGCGAACAGGCCGCCTTCGCCGAGCACACCGATACGGAGACTCCCGCCACCGCGGTTCCGCGCGAGGTCCTGGTGCCGGAGCTGCCCGGCGATCCGGAGCAGGTGCAGGGCTGGCTGTCGGGGCTGCGCGGCTCGGCCGTGGCGCTGCGGGTGCCGCAGCGCGGCGACAAGAAGGCGCTGATGGAGACCGTGCAACGCAATGCGCAGGAGGCGCTGGCCCAGCACAAACTCAAGCGCGCCGGCGATCTGACCGCGAGATCGGCCGCGCTGCAAGGTATTCAGGACGCCCTCGACCTCGACAGCGCGCCACTGCGCATCGAATGTGTCGACATCAGCCACGTGCAGGGCACCGATGTCGTGGCCTCGCTGGTGGTGTTCGAGGACGGGTTGCCGCGCAAATCGGAATATCGGCACTACACGATCAAGGAGGCCGCGGGCGAGGGCCGCTCCGACGACGTGGCCAGCATCGCCGAGGTCACGCGGCGCCGGTTCTATCGGCTGCGCAAGGAACTCGACGAAATCAGTGCGGCGGCGACGGCGGAGGCCGATGCGGCCGAGCACGCGGGCGGAACCGGTGCTCCACATCCGCAGGCCGGCGCCGCGGCGATCGCCACCGCCGAGGCCGAACCCGCGGATCTACCGCCCGGCATCGATCCGGCCACGGGGCGGCCGCGCAAATTCTCCTATCCGCCGAATCTGTACGTCGTCGACGGCGGCGCCCCGCAGGTGGCGGCCGCGGCGGAGGTGCTCGACGAACTCGGCATCACCGACGTCGCGGTGATCGGGCTGGCCAAACGCCTGGAGGAGGTGTGGGTGCCGGGCGAGTCCGACCCGGTGATCATGCCGCGCACCAGCGAATCGCTGTTCCTGCTGCAGCGCGTGCGTGACGAGGCGCACCGATTCGCCATCACCTTCCATCGCAGTAAACGCTCGCGCCGGATGACCGCGTCGGCCCTGGATTCGGTACGGGGGCTGGGGGAAGCCCGCCGCACCGCACTGGTGACCCACTTCGGATCGGTGGCCAAACTCAAGCAGGCTACGGTGGAGGAAATCACGGAGGTGCCCGGTATCGGGGTGGCGACGGCCAAGGCCGTGCTCGCGGCCCTCAACTCCGAATGACGTCTCGGTCACGGCTCGGTTTCGCCGGCGGTGCGCGCTCCGCCGGGGCCGGTCGGGGCGGGCAGGATGATCGAATGGCAGCCACGGACGGAACCCGATAGGACATGACGAGCGTCGAATCGAACCCCAACGCGAGTACCGGCATCCGGCCGCAGCCCGATGCGCATCCGGTCGAGGTCGTCATCGTCACCGGCCTGTCCGGTGCCGGGCGCGGCACCGCCGCCCGAGTCCTCGAAGACCTCGGCTGGTATGTCGCGGACAATCTGCCGCCGGAACTGATCGGCCGGCTGATCGAGCTCGGTGCCGCCGCCGATCCGCCGATCACCAAACTCGCACTGGTCATGGACGTGCGCAGCCGCTTCTTCACCGGCGACCTGTCCGGGGTCACCGATCAGCTGCGGGCCAACGGGGTCGGCACCCGCCTGTTGTTCCTCGAGGCCTCCGACGATGTGCTGATCCGGCGCTTCGGCTTCGCCCGCCGCCGCCACCCGTTGCAGAGCGAGAGCGCCGACGGCACCCTCTCGGCCGGGATCGCCGCGGAACGCCGGGCCCTGTCGAAGGTCAAGACCGCCGCCGATCTGGTGATCGATACGACCGCGCTGTCGGTGCATCAGTTGCACCGCAAGTTGGAGGAGGCCTACGGCGGCGGCGCACCCGCGGCCCTGCAGGTGACGATCCAATCGTTCGGATTCAAATACGGTGTTCCGCTGGACGCGGACATGGTTTTCGACGTCCGATTTCTGCCGAACCCGCATTGGATCCCGGAATTGCGGGAACATACCGGGCAGGACGCCGTGGTCAGCGAGTACGTATTGTCACGGCCCGGCGCCGACGACTATGTGAATACGTGCCGCCATCTGGTCGACCTGACCACCAGCGGCTACCGCCAGGAGGGTAAGCGATATATGACCGTGGCAGTGGGGTGTACCGGTGGTAAGCACCGCAGCGTGGCGATCGCCGAAGAGCTGGGTGAACTGCTGGGCCGGCCCGACAGTGCCTCGACCGACGTCGTCCGCGTGGTCCACCGGGATCTGGGGCGCGAATGAACGACGCGGACCATAGCGACGACACCTCCGCGTCGGGAAAATCCGGCGATTCGGAAGAGCCCACTCTGGTGGCCCTGGGCGGCGGCCACGGTCTCTACGCCACCCTGACCGCCGCCCGCCGGCTCACCGAGCGCATCACCGCGGTCGTGACCGTCGCCGACGACGGGGGATCGTCCGGGCGGCTGCGTGCCGAACTGGGCATGCTGCCGCCGGGTGATCTGCGCATGGCTCTGGCGGCCTTGGCCGAGGATCCCGACGGGGTCTGGGCGCGCACCGCGCAGCACCGCTTCGGCGGCACCGGAGCGCTGGCCGGGCATTCGGTCGGCAACCTCGTGCTGGCCGGGCTGGCCGAGGTGCTCGGCGATCCGGTCGCGGCGCTCGACGAGATGGCCGCGATCCTGCGCTGCGTCGGCCGGGTGCTGCCGATGTCGCCGACCGCGCTGACCATCGAGGCCGACGTCTCCGGCCTCGAGGCCGACCCGCGGGTCAGCCGGTGTATCCGTGGCCAGGTCGCGGTGGCCACCACGCCGGGCAAGGTGCGCCGGGTCCGGCTGATCCCGTCCGACCCGCCGGCCAGCCCCGAGGCCACCTCGGCGATCGAGCACGCCGACGTGGTGGTGCTGGGCCCCGGATCGTGGTTCACCAGCGTCATTCCGCACATGCTCGTGCCGGATCTGCGGGAGGCGCTGATGGATACGCACGCGGTGAAAGTGCTGGTCCTGAACCTGGCGGCGGAGCCCGGAGAGACCACGGGATTCTCCGCCGAACGGCACCTGCATGTATTGTCCCAGCACGCACCGGATTTCGCTGTCGACCATGTGCTGGTGGACTCCGGCTCCGTACCCGAGGGTAGGGAGCGCGAACATGTGGCAAGAGCTGCCGAACAGCTGCGTGCACGAGTAACCTTCGCTGATGTCGCCGAGGCGGGGACGGACCGGCACCACCCTGGAAAGCTAGCCGCCGCACTGGATCAGGTGATCCGCCAACCTCGGCCGGAATTGGCAGGGCTTCGAGTCGAAGGACGGCATCCGGTCCAGCAGGTGCGGTCCGTGTTGGGTGGAAAGGAGCGGGTCTCGTGGCGATGACAGCCGAGGTGAAAGACGAGTTGAGCCGTCTGTCCGTCTCGCAGGTGAGTGCACGCAAGGCGGAACTGTCGGCCCTACTCCGGTTCGCCGGTGGCCTGCACATCGTCGGCGGTCGGGTGATCGTCGAGGCCGAGGTCGATATGGGCTCGATCGCGCGGCGACTACGGCGCGAGATCTTCGAGCTCTACGGCTACGGATCGGATGTGCACGTGCTGGGCGCGGGTGGTTTGCGCAAGACCTCCCGATATGTCGTGCGCGTGTCCAAGGAGGGCGAGGCGCTGGCCCGCCAGACCGGATTGCTCGATGTGCGCGGCCGGCCGGTGCGCGGACTGCCCGCGCAGGTCGTCGGCGGCAGCATCGGCGATTCGGAAGCGGCCTGGCGCGGGGCCTTCCTGGCCCATGGTTCGCTCACCGAACCCGGGCGTTCTTCGGCGCTCGAGGTGAGCTGCCCCGGCCCCGAGGCGGCACTGGCCCTGGTCGGCGCGGCCCGCCGGATGGGCATCTCGGCCAAGGCCCGCGAGGTGCGTGGCACCGATCGCGTCGTGGTCCGCGACGGGGAGGCCATCGGTGCCCTGCTGACCCGGATGGGCGCCCAGGACACGCGGCTGACCTGGGAGGAACGCCGGATGCGGCGGGAGGTCCGCGCGACCGCGAACCGTCTCGCCAACTTCGACGACGCCAATCTGCGCCGCTCGGCCCGGGCCGCCGTCGCCGCCGCGGCCCGCGTGGAACGCGCCCTCGAGATCCTCGGCGAGGACGTGCCCGATCATCTGGCCGCCGCGGGACGGTTGCGCGTGCAGCACCGCCAGGCCTCGCTGGAAGAACTCGGGCAGCTGGCCGACCCGCCCATGACCAAGGACGCCGTCGCCGGGCGTATTCGCCGCCTGTTGTCCATGGCCGACCGCCGCGCCAAGGAATTGGGCATTCCCGATACTGAATCGGCCGTCACCGCCGAACTGCTCGAAGACGCGTGAGCGGGACCGGTCCCGGGTGGTCGGCATCGGCCCGGGACCGTCCTCGTGATAACGGTCCCTCGGCCGTTTTCCCGGTCCGAGGGTGAATCGAGCGGTGCCGTGGTCGCGAATCCCCTTGTGCCGCACGAGCGACGGTTTGTCCACAGGTTCGTGGTTGTCCACAAGCTGCGTTCGTGGCGCCTTCGCTGGCGAGCGCGGTGCGATAGGCTCGTGCTACCGAACCCACCGGCACCGAAACAGCTGAGCCGGAACAGGTGAAAACCCTGGCAGATGGGTATCCCCGCCGCGAATGGGCAGGGCCGGCGGCCGTGGCCGCCACGGTTCGGTGCGAGAGGCGTGAACTCACGCTCACCGGCGCAGCGTCGGGCCGGTGAGGTCGCGGCAGGGGCGTGTCCGTGATGTTATGGCCGGGCATTAGGGTGGTCTGGCATCGGAATGAATCCGCTTGAAAGCTGAGGAGCGATAACGTGACTGTCCGGGTAGGCATCAACGGCTTCGGTCGTATCGGACGTAACTTCTTCCGGGCGGTGGAGGCGCAGAAAGCGCTCGGCACCACCGATATCGAGATCGTCGCGGTCAACGACCTCACCGACAACGCGACCCTGGCCACGCTGCTGAAGTACGACTCGATCCTCGGCCGGCTGCCGCAGGACGTCTCGCTCGACGGCGACGACACCATCGTGGTCGGCGACCAGCGGATCAAGGCACTGGCCATCAAGGAGGGCCCGTCCGCGCTGCCGTGGGGTGATCTGGGTGTCGACGTGGTCGTCGAGTCGACCGGCATCTTCACCGACGCCACCAAGGCCAAGGGACACCTGGCCGCCGGCGCCAAGAAGGTCATCATCTCCGCGCCCGCCAAGGGTGAGGATCTGACCGTGGTCATGGGTGTCAACGACAGCCAGTACGACGGCAGCCAGAACATCATCTCCAACGCGTCGTGCACCACCAACTGCCTCGGCCCGCTGGCCAAGGTCCTCAACGACGAATTCGGCATCGAGCGTGGTCTGATGACCACGATCCACGCCTACACGCAGGACCAGAACCTGCAGGACGGCCCGCACAGCGACCTGCGTCGCGCCCGCGCCGCCGCCCTGAACATCGTGCCCACCGGCACCGGCGCCGCGAAGGCCATCGGCCTGGTGCTTCCGGAGCTGCAGGGCAAGCTGGACGGCTACGCGCTGCGCGTGCCGGTGCCGACCGGTTCGGTCACCGACCTGACCGCGACGCTGCGCAAGTCGGCGAGCATCGACGAGATCAACGCCGCCTACAAGGCCGCCGCCGAGGGACCGCTGAAGGGCATCCTGAAGTACAACGTCGACCCGATCGTCTCCAGCGACATCGTGACCGACCCGCACTCCTCGATCTACGACGCGCCGCTGACCAAGGTCATCGACGACCAGGTCAAGGTCGTGTCGTGGTACGACAACGAGTGGGGTTACTCCAACCGTCTCGCCGACCTGATCGGCCTCGTCGGCAAGTCGCTGTAAACCCATGGCAGTCAAGACCCTTCAGGATCTCCTTGCCGAGGGCGTGGAGGGGCGGGGCGTACTCGTGCGCTCCGACCTGAACGTTCCCCTCGACAACGGCGTGATCACCGATCCGGGCCGGATCATCGCCTCGGTGCCCACGATCAAGACGCTGGCCGAGGCCGGTGCCAAGGTCGTCGTCACCGCCCACCTGGGCCGCCCCAAGGGCGAACCCGATCCGAAGCTGTCGCTGGCGCCCGTCGCCGCGAAGCTGAGCGAGGAGCTGGGCCGCAACGTACAGCTCGCCGGTGATGTGGTGGGCCAGGACGCGCTCGCGCGGTCCGAGGGCCTCACCGACGGTGATGTGCTGCTGCTGGAGAACATCCGCTTCGATCCGCGCGAAACCAGCAAGGACGACGCCCAGCGCCAGAAGCTGGCCCGGGCGCTGGTGGAGCTGGTCGGCGACGACGGCGCATTCGTCTCCGACGGCTTCGGGGTGGTGCACCGCAAGCAGGCCTCGGTCTACGACGTGGCGCAACTGCTGCCGCACTACGCGGGCACACTGGTGGCCGCGGAGGTCGACGTGCTGCGCAAGCTCACCACCGACACCGAGCGTCCGTACGCGGTCGTGCTCGGCGGTTCCAAGGTGTCGGACAAGCTCGCCGTGATCGAGGCGCTGGCCCCCAAGGTCGATACCCTCGTCATCGGTGGCGGTATGTGCTTCACCTTCCTTGCCGCCCAAGGTCTTTCGGTCGGCTCCTCGCTGCTTCAGGAGGAGATGATCGATACCTGCAAGGAGCTGCTGGAGCGTTTCGCCGACGTCATCCACCTGCCGGTGGACATCGTGGCCGCGGACAAGTTCGCCGCGGACGCGGAGTCGAAGACGGTGGCCGCAAACGAAATTCCCGAGGGCTGGATGGGCCTGGACATCGGGCCCGAGTCGGCCAAGCGCTTCGCCGCGCTGCTGACCGAGGCCCGGACGGTGTTCTGGAACGGCCCGATGGGTGTGTTCGAATTCGACGCCTTCGCCGCGGGGACGCGCGCGGTGGCCGAGGCGCTGGTGAGTGCGACCGGTAAGGGCGCGTTCACCGTGGTCGGCGGCGGCGATTCGGCCGCGGCCGTGCGCACGCTCGGCCTGCCGGAGGACGGGTTCTCCCACATCTCCACCGGCGGCGGCGCCTCGCTGGAATACCTGGAGGGCAAACAGCTTCCGGGTATCAGCGTGCTCGAGGACGGGGAGGGCTGATCATGGCACGCAAACCGTTGATCGCCGGCAACTGGAAGATGAACCTCAATCACCTCGAGGCCATCGCCCTGGTGCAGAAGATCGCGTTCGCCCTGCCGGACAAGTACTTCGACAAGGTCGATGTCACGGTCATCCCGCCGTTCACCGATATCCGCAGCATCCAGACCCTCATCGAGGGCGACCGGCTGCGGATCACCTTCGGTGCCCAGGATGTGTCGGTGCACGAATCCGGTGCCTACACCGGTGAGATCAGTGCGGCGATGCTGGCGAAGCTGTCGTGCAGCTACGTCGTGGTCGGCCACTCGGAGCGGCGGCAGTACCACAACGAGGACGACGCCACGGTGCTGGCGAAGGCCAAGAAGGTGCTGCAGTACGACATGACGCCGATCGTCTGCATCGGCGAAGGGCTGGGCGTGCGCGAGGCGCAGACCCATGTGCAGTACAACCTCGAGCAGTTGCGAGGTTCGCTCAAGGGACTGACGCCGGAGCAGATCGCGAAGGTCGTCATCGCCTACGAGCCGGTCTGGGCGATCGGTACCGGTCGCGTCGCCACCCCGGCCGACGCGCAGGAGGTGTGCGGTGCGCTGCGCGCCGAACTGGCGGAGCTGGCCGGCCAGGAGGTCGCGGCGGGTGTGCGCATCCTCTACGGCGGGTCGGTGAACGCCAAGAACGTCGGCGAGCTCATCGCGGCCGCCGATATCGACGGCGCGCTCGTCGGTGGCGCCTCGCTCAAGGGCGACGAATTCGCGACCCTGTCGGCGATCGCCGCGGGCGGTCCGCTACCCTGATCGCCACGGGCGGGTAATCGCCTGCAGCACAAAATGATTCGGCCCCGGTTTCCGCGTACTGCGGAACCGGGGCCGACGTCGTGGAGTAACCGGATCAGGGTTTGCGCGCCACCGCACCGAGCATCGACACCGCCTCCGGCCGGGGATGGGCACGCCGGGATTCGGTGGGCCAGTGGATGACCGATCCGATCCCGGGTTCGACGAGTTCGAGGCCGGTGAAGAATCGGCTGAACTCGGCTGTCGAGCGCAGCCGGAACGGGATACCGCTGCGCTTGTTGGCTTGTTCGCTGTCGGCGAGGTCTTCTTCGGAGAGGTGATCGCTGGTGGCATGCGACACGACCAGATAGCTGCCCGGCGCCAGCGCGTCGACCCACTGGCGCACCATGTCGTAGGGACGGTCCTCGTCGGTGAAGAAATGCACGACAGCAAGCATCATCAGCGCCACCGGTTGCGACAGATCCAAGGTGGCGAGCAGCTCCGGATGTGTGAGGATGCGCTCGCGGTCGCGCGCGTCGGCTTCCAGATAGGCGGTTGCCCCCTCGGGGGCGCTGTCTAGCAGGCTGCGGGCGTGCAGGGCGACGATCGGATCGTTGTCGACGTAGACGATGCGGGATTCGGGCGCGGCGGCCTGCGCGATCTCGTGCACGTTTCCGGCTGTCGGCAGGCCGGCCCCGAGGTCCAGGAATTGCCGGATACCGACCTCGGCCGAGAGATAACCGACCACTCGGTGCAGGAATGCCCGATTCTCCAGTGCGGAGATCTGCACGCTGGGAAAAGCCTCGGCGACCGCTTCCGCGGAGGCGCGGTCGGCCTCGAAGTTGTCCTTACCGCCGAGCCAGTAGTCGTAACGCCGGGCCGGATGCGGGGTGGTGACATCGATACCGGGTGGCGCCACGGGATCCGTATGCGGGCCGTGTGATCCGGTCACTGGTTCCATGACACCTCTTCCTTCTGTCGGCGGCGACGAACCATTATCGACTACTGTCATCCTGTCAGCTCGGATGGCGAACCGGCGCGGCCCCCGCCGTGCGGTCGGGGAGGTCGAAGATGTCAGTGCAATTCAGTCCGTACGATTTCGGCATTCACGACGATCCGTATCCGCTCTACGCGCAGTTGCGCGAGCAGGCACCGGTGTTCCGCAACTCCGACGACGACTTCTGGGCGCTGTCGCGCTACGCCGATGTGCTTGCCGCACTGCGTGATTCGGACCGCTTCTCGAGCGCCAACGGGCTGCGGATGGAGCCGGCCTTCTGGGGCCCGCAGGCCGAGCAGTTCTTCTCCTTCGTGGCGATGGACCCGCCGAAACACACTCGCATGCGCGGCCTGGTCACGCGCGCGTTCACCGCGCACCGGGTACAGGCGCTGGCGCCGCGGCTGCGCGAGATCGCCACCGGCCTGCTGGAGCCGCTGCTCGAACGCGGCAGTTTCGACCTGATGACCGAGTTCGCGGGCCCGTATCCGACCGAGGTCATCTCCGAACTGGTCGGCGTGCCGAGCGCGGATCGCGATCTGGTGCGCAAACTCGGCATGGAGATCATGTACACCGAGGAGGAGTCGACCGATCTGCGGCCGGAGGCGATGCAGGCGATCGGCGCCCTGGTCGGCTACTACACCGAGCTGACCATCGAACGCAGTAAGCACCGCACCGACGATCTGCTGTCCGGTCTGCTCGACGCCGCCGACGGGGACGACCGGCTCACCCCGGAGGAAATCGTGGGCGTGCTGATCCTGCTGATCGGCGCGGGGATCGAGACGACCATGCTCACACTGGGCAATATCTGGTACGCCGGATGGGCGCATCCGGACCAGCGGGCCGCGGCGCTCGGGCGCGTCGACGACTGGATCGCCGAGGGCATGCGCTACGACCCGGCGACCCAGTCGCAGTTGCGCACGACCACCGAGGCCGTCGAACTGCACGGCGTCACGATTCCGGCGGGTGCGCGGATGCTGTTGCTGACCGGTTCGGCGAACCGCGATCCCGAGGTCTTCGACCGGCCCGATGTCTTCGATCTCGATCGCGACACCTCCGATGCGCTGGTCTTCGGCAGCGGCCGCCACCACTGCCTCGGCTCGAATCTGGGCCTGCTGGAGTTGCGGACCGCGCTCGGGGAGATCACCGCCCGCATCGCCGACTACGACATCGACCCGTCCGGGCTGCGCCGCATCCACTCCTCGAACAATCGCGGTTTCGCCGCGCTGCCGACAACGGTCACACTGCGCTGATCATCCGCGGCCGCTAACCCTCGTGGCGCGGGCCGGATTTCAGTAACCGATGCGCCGCGGCCTCGATCGCCGCTTCGCTCAGCAGCACCAGTTCGGCGGCGGGTCCGAGCGGAACGAAACTGTCGGCGCTGGTGACGCGGGCGAGGCGGCCGTCGAAACCGCCGTCGAGCAGTGCGGTGCACACCGATTCCGAGACACCGCCGCTGCGGCGGGTCTCGTCGGCGACGAGAACGGCGCCGGTAGCGCGGGCATGGTGCAGCAGATCGTCGACGGGAAGTGGTGTGAGCCAGCGCAAATCGAGCACCCGCGCGCGAATGCCGTTGTCCGCCAGACGCTGTGCGACACGCAGGCTCATCGGCACACCGTTGGCGAAGGTGATGATCGTGAGATCCGTTCCGTCGCCGTGGATTCGGGCCCGGCCGAGCGATACCGGATCGTCATCGGGGGTGGCGAGCCAGCCCCCGTCGCCGGGGCGGTGCAGGTCGCGGGTGTGGTACAGGGCGATCGGTTCGAGGTAGAGACACACCCGGCCCTCGTTGCGAGCGGCCTCGACGCACCGGCGCAACATCGCGGCGGCGTCGTCGGCCCGGGCTGGCGCCGCGACCACCACGCCGGGGATATCACGCAGCGCCGCAACGGAATTGTCGTTGTGGAAGTGCCCGCCGAAACCGCGCTGATAGGCGAACGAGGCGATCCGCACCACCATCGGGTTGTGGTACTGCCCTGCGGAGAAGTACGGCAGGGTCGCCGCCTCACCCCGGATCTGATCCAGCGCATTGTGCACGTAGGCGAGATACTGGATCTCCGGAATCGGTACGAATCCGGCGAGTCCGGCGCCCAGCGCGGTACCGAGCACGCTCTGCTCGTCCAGCAGGCTGTCGAACACCCGCCGCGCCCCGAACTGCCGCTGCAGCCCCTTGGTCACGCCGTAGACGCCCCCCTTGCGGCCGACGTCCTCCCCGAAAACCAGCACATCGGGGTCGTGGTCGAGCAACGACGCCAGCGTGTGGTTGATCGCCTGCGCCAGCGTCATCGGCCCGGTGCGGTCGGCGGTCTGCTCCGAGGCCCCGGCATGCGAGCGTGGCGCCGGGCTCGTCTCACCGTCCGTCGAGGTGCCGGTGGAATCCGCGGGTACCGCGGGGGAGCCACCGAAGTCGGTGCGGTGTGCCGGTTCGGCGGCCGGCGCGGACTCGGTCCGGGACGCCGGATGCTCGAAAGTATCTGTCCGCGTAGCGCTCTCGGACTGCTGCGGCGAGGCCGTGGTGGCAGCGGCCGGCATGCGGTCTCCGGCGCGGGGGCCCGGCTTCGGATTCGGCGAAGGTTGTCGGGCACGCCCGAATTCCAGGGGCGCCCGGATCGCCTCGGCCGAGTCCAGATGCGGTTCTTCGGCCACCTGCGCCGCCGTCGCCGCCACGCGGGCGCCGATCGCGTCGTAGTGGGCGAGAACTTCTTCGGCGGTGGCGGCACCGATCTCGACGAGCAACCGGGCCGTCGCGGCGACCGGATCGCGGCGGCGGTCGGCCTCGATGTCCTCGGGCCGGCGGTACGCCGACTCCACGTCGGATCCGGCGTGCCCGAGCAGCCGCACCGTGCGCAGCCGCAACAGTGCGGGACGCCGCCGGGCACGCACGGATTCCGCGGCCGCCGACGCCACCGACAGGGCCTGCCGGAGATCGGATCCGTCGGCGTCGAAATACCGCAGCCCCGGTCGCGATCCGAAGGCCGCTTCGATCCAGTCCGGGGGAGTGGGCACGCTGATGCCGAGCCCGTTGTCCTCGCAGACGAACAGCAGCGGCATCGGAATACCCTGGTGCGCGGTATGGATCGCGGCGTTGATCGCACCGGTCGCGGTGGAGTGATTGGCCGAGGCGTCGCCGAATGTGCACAGCACCACCGCATCTCGCGGCCACGGCGTGTCCCGGCCCAGCCGGCGGGCCCGATCGAGCGCGAAGGCCAGACCCATCGCGCGGGGGAGATGGGAGGCGATGGTCGAGGTCTGCGGTATCACCGACGCGGGCGCATTGCCGAACACCTTGTGCCGCCCGCCCGAGATCGGATCGGCGGCCGCCGCGACGACTCCCAGCAGCACGTCACGGATCGGGTCCAGTCCCGGGATCTGCCGGCAGCGGTGCACGAAGAACGCACCGGACCGGTAGTGCAACAGCGCCGGATCGGTGCTGCGCAATGCCTGCGCCAGCACCACATTGCCCTCGTGCCCGCTGGACCCGATGCTGTAGTACCCGCGCTTGCTCGCGCCGAGCCGCCGTGCCGCGAAATCCAGATGCCGGCTCGTGGCCTGAGCGTCGAACAAGTCCAGACACGTCCCGACGGTGATCGGACTGCCGCTGCCGATCGGATCGGTGGCGGCGCGTCGCGATCCCGGCCGCACCTCCGCCAGGGATACACGCAACCAGTCGTCGAGAAGCTCTTCCGGGCCCGCAGTCACCTCTCCATCATGTCGCGTGCGACCGCCCGCGCACCGGATTGGGTGTGCGGGCGGTCGAAGCGAACCCGCCGGCCTACCCCGAGCGAGTCGATCGGAGCGTGGGCCGGGCCGGCAGGGGAGAGAAGCGCGGTGTCCTACCGCTGTTCGGCCGGCCGGTGGGGACGTTCGGTGTGTCCGGTGTGGCCCGCGAGCAGCTTGGCGAACGGCGTCACCTCGCCGACGTGGTTACCCGACTGCCGGGTCCGGGCCGGTTCGGGGAGGAACCCGTCCACGCCGGTCGGTACCGCGACCACCAGGGTGGCGAATTCGGCCGCGGCGCGGTGGATCCGCTCACCCAGTCCGGCCGAACCGAAATCCTCGGTCGCGGCGAACACGCCGGTCGGAACGACGACCGCGCGCAGGTAGGTGAACAACGGCCGCATCGCATGCTCGAGCACCAGCGCGTGCCGGGCGGTTCCCGCCGTGGCTGCGATGAGCACCGGCATGGCGTTGAGCGCCTCGGTGTCGAGCACGTCGACGAACATCTTGAACAGCCCGGAGTAGCTCGCGGCGAACACCGGGGTGACGGCGATGAGGCCGTCGGCCGCGGACACCTTCTCCCGCGCCGCCGCCACCGCGGGCGTCGGCAGGCCGCCGGAGACCATCGTGGCGGCGAGATCGCTTGCCAGATCCCGTAATTCGATGACCTCGATGGTCACGGCCTCACCGCGGGCGCCGACGGCCGAGGCCACCGCATCGGCGAGCTGATCGGCGAGCAGGCGGGTGCTCGACGGCTGCGACAACCCGGCGGTGAGTACGACAACGGTGTGCGACATGGGTTTTCGTCCCTCGTTCGATGCGGTCGGATGAATACGCGGTGGAATGAATCAGGCCTGCTCGGCCGCGGCCAGCAGCCGCTCGCGCGCCGGCTCCACCAGATGATGCGGCGCCTCCGGACCGGCCGCCACCAACGACGCGTGGGTCGGCGGATCGCTGGGAACGTGCGCGGGACGGCGCAATTCGAATTCCTTGCGCAGCACCGGCACCACCTCGCGGCCCAGGATCTCGACCTGTTCCAGGGCGACGTCGATGGGCAGGCCGGCGTGGTCGATCAGGAACAGCTGGCGCTGGTAGTCACCGGCGTAGTCGGCGAAACCGAGGGTGCGCTCGATGACCTGCTCGGGAGTGCCGACGGTCAGCGGCGTCATCTCGCTGAAATCCTCCAGCGACGGACCGTGCCCGTAGACCGGCGCGTTGTCGAAGTACGGCCGGAAGAACTTCTTGGCCTCCGCTTCGGTCTCGGCCATGAACACCTGCCCGCCCAGACCGACGATCGCCTGGTCGGCCGAGCCGTGACCGTAGTGCTCGAACCGCTGCCGGTACAGCCGCACCATCTCCTCGGTGTGTTCCTTGTTCCAGAAGATGTTGTTGTGGAAGAAGCCGTCGCCGTAATAGGCGGCCTGCTCGGCGATCTCCGGCGAACGGATCGAGCCGTGCCACACGAACGGCGGCGTGCCGTCCAGCGGTGCGGGAGTCGCGGTGAATCCCTGCAGCGGCGTGCGGAACTGGCCCTGCCAGTCGACCACCGGTTCGCGCCACAGCCGGCGCAGCAGGTGGTAGTTCTCGATCGCGAGCTCGACGCCCTTGCGGATGTCCTTGCCGAACCACGGGTAGACCGGCCCGGTGTTGCCGCGGCCCATCATCAGGTCGACCCGGCCGCCCGACAGATGTTGCAGCATCGCGTAGTCCTCGGCGATCTTCACCGGGTCGTTGGTGGTGATGAGCGTGGTCGAGGTCGACAACTGCAGTTTCTCGGTGCGCGCCGCGACCCAGCCGAGCATGGTGGTCGGCGAGGACGGCACGAACGGCGGATTGTGGTGCTCGCCAGTGGCGAACACGTCCAGCCCGACCTCCTCGGCCTTCAGGGCCAGTCGCATCATCGCGTCGATGCGCTCGCCCTCCGTGGGCGCGATGCCGGTGGTCGGATCGACGGTGACGTCGCCGACGGTGAAGATGCCGAACTGCATGGCCGCCTCCTGAGATCTGATCAAAAGTTCAATCACCTGAACGAGGGCAGATGTCCCAGTATTCCTTGACATGTCCACTACTCGAGAAACGGCCGGTGCGCAGCACTTTGTCTCACTGATTCAATCAGTGATTGAAACCTGTTCTGTGTCGTGGTTCACTAACGGCATGGGCGAGAAGGTGTCAGCCGGGACCCGGGCCAAACTGCTGGCGGCGGCGGAGCGGTTACTGCTGACCGAGCGCTACGAGGACGTCTCGGTGCGGTCGATCTGCGTGGCCGCGGGCGCCAACCCGGCCGCGGTGCACTACCACTTCGGCTCCAAGGAGGCGCTGATCGCCGCGCTCATCGAGGATCGGCTCGGACCGCTGTGGGCCGAGGGGCTGGCCGCGGCCACCGCCACCGAGCCGAGCTCGGTCCCGGCGGTGCTCGACGCGGTGCTCGCGCCGTTCGTCGAGCTCGCCGCCGACCCGATGGGCCGGTTGCATCTGCGGCTGCTGGCCGGATTGATCCTGCGCCGGCGGCCGATGTCCTGGCAGCACCAGTGGTTCCGGATGGAGTCGTGGTCACAGCTGCTGCCGGAGCTGACCTCCGGTGAGGCCCGCCGCCGCTGGCAGCTGGCCTTCGACCTGATCATCATGCGCTTCGGCAGCACCGAGGACTACGACATCGCGCCGTCCGCGGTGGCGACGCTGCGCGAATTCGTCATCGCCGGGTTGAGCGCACCGCCGCCCGCTACCGATACCCCGCATCCCGCCGTGCCCGCCTCCACCGCTTCGCATACCGCCGTACAGGAGTAGTAGTGAACGATATTTTCGAACCCGTCGATCTGGGCCCGATCACCCTGCGCAACCGGGTGATCAAGGCCGCCACCTTCGAGGGCCGGACCCCCGACGCGCTGGTCACCGACGAACTGATCGAGTTCCATCGGGAGATCGCGGCCGGCGGCGTGGGGATGAGCACCATCGCCTACTGTGCCGTCGCCCCGGGCGGGCGCACCGACCGCCACCAGATCTGGATGCGCCCCGAGGCGCTACCGGGACTGCGGCGGCTCACCGACGCCATCCACGCCGAAGGAGCCAAGGTCAGCGCGCAGATCGGCCATGCGGGCCCGGTCGCCAACGCGGCCTCGAACCGGGCACCGGCGCTGGCGCCGACGCGGTTGTGGTCGCCGTTGAGCATGAAGATGATGCGGTCGCCCTCGGTGGCAGAGATCCAGGATGTGGTGGCCGCGCACGTGCGGGCGGTGTTGCTGGCCGAGGAGGCCGGATTCGATGCCGTAGAACTGCATTTCGGCCACAACTATCTGGTCAGCTCGTTCCTCAGTCCGCTGCTGAACCGCCGGAAGGATGCCTACGGCGGGCCCTTGGAACATCGCGCCCGGATGGCCCGTGAGATCGCGCTCGCGGTGCGCGATGCCGTCGGCGGCCGGCTGGCGATTCTGGCCAAGCTGAATATGGAAGACGGTGTGCGCGGCGGATTTTCGCTGGCCGAGTCACTCCAGGTGGCCTCCTGGCTGGAATCCGACGGCGGACTCGACGCCCTCGAACTGACCGCGGGTAGTTCGCTGCTCAACCCGATGCTGCTGTTCCACGGCGATGCGCCACGGCAGGCTTTCGCCAAGACGCTGCCCGGCCCGACCCGGTTGGGCTTCAAGGTCGTCGGCAAGGCGTTCCTGCGTGAGTACCCATATCACGGCACCTACCTGCTCGAACGGGCCCGCCAGTTCCGCCGCGAGCTGTCGATGCCGCTGGTGCTGCTGGGCGGCATCACCGATATCGACGATATGCGGCGGGCCCGGCGTGAGGGCTTCGAATTCATGGCGATGGGCCGCGCCCTGCTCCGCGAGCCGGATCTGCTGCAGCGCATCGGCTCCGACGCCGAGACCCGTTCGGCCTGCATCCACTGCAACGAATGCATGCCCACCATCTACACCGGCACCCGGTGCGTGCTGCGGCTGGACGGCCCGCCCATTCCCGCATCCTGACCCCCGATAGACGAGAGAAGAGAGACGATGTCATGAGTGGACGTTTGACGGGCCGGGTCGCCCTCATCAGCGGCGGCGCCTCCGGCATGGGCGCCTCGCACGCGCGGGCCTTCGTCGCCGAGGGAGCGCGGGTGATGCTCGGCGACATCGCCGACGACGCGGGCCAGGCGCTGGCCGCGGAACTGGGTGAGCAGGCCGGCTACGTACATCTCGACGTCACCGAGGCCGCCGGCTGGCAGGCCGCGGTCGCCGCCACCGTCGAACGATTCGGGCTGTTGAATGTGCTGGTCAACAATGCGGGCGTGCTGGACGGCGGCCCGCTGGGCACCTACACCGAGAAGCAGTGGCAGCGGGTCATCGACATCAATCTGACCGGTCCCTTCCTGGGATTGAGCGCCGCGCGCGACGCGCTGGTCGCCGCCCGCCCGGCCGCGGTGATCAATATTTCCTCCGCGGCCGGTATGCAGGGCGTGAGCGGCATGCACGCCTACACGGCCTCGAAGTTCGGCGTGCGGGGGCTCACCAAGTCGGCCGCGCTGGAACTCGCGCCCGAGGGCGTGCGGGTCAACTCGGTGCATCCCGGCGGAATTCTGACGCCGATGATCGGGGTCACCGAGGAGATCGCGGTCGATCGCGGCGAGAATGTGCGTGCGCGGCTCGGCCTGCCCGCCGAGGTGTCGGATCTGGTGGTCTTTCTGGCGAGCACCGAATCCAGCTACTGCACCGGTGCGGAATTCGTCGTCGACGGCGGGATGACGGCCGGTTCGGTGGTGGGCTGAGCATCCCATAAACTGTCGGCATGCAAATGTTCCTGGATATCCTCCTGGTCATCACCAGCGTCCTGCTGGTGTTGCTGGTGTTGCTGCACCGCGCGAAGGGTGGAGGCTTGTCCAGCCTGTTCGGTGGTGGTGTGCAGTCGAGTCTGTCCGGATCCACGGTGGTCGAGAAGAACCTCGACCGCATCACCATCTTCGTCGGCCTGATCTGGTTCATCGCCATCCTCGGTATCGGCTTCGAGATCAAGTTCGCCTGATCGTCGCGGCGGCGTCACGGCGCCGCCGCGAGCAGATCGCGATCGCCGATACCGCGGCCACGGCCAGGATCGCCGCCGCGATCGTGAACGCGGCGGCGTAGCTGTCGCCGAGCACCGGCGCCACCGCCAGAGGTCCGAGCATCTGGCCGAGCCCGTATCCGGCGGTCAACGTCGCCGCCGCACCCGGACCGGCCAGATCGTCGCCGATCTCGAGGGCGAGCAGGGTGATTCCCATGAAGGTCGCGCCGAACAGCGCGGCCGACGCCACCGCCGGCCAGACACCCGCCGACAGCGTCGGCAACAGGGCTGACAGACATTGCAGCACCAGGGCGGCCACCAGGGCGATCACCGGAGTAGCCCGCCGGGCGATCAGGCTCCACACCACGGTCGCGGGGGCGGCCGCCACTCCCACGACGATCCAGATCGCGGTGCCCGCGGTCCGATGACCGGTGGCGTCCACGGCGGCGACCAGGAACGTTCCCAGGACGATGTAGCCCAGCCCCTCCAGGAAATAGGTCAGCTGAAGCAACCGCCAGGAGCGTGGCGACCGCACTGTCGCCGCACCGGTACGGCTACCGGCGACGACTTCCAGCCGCAGGGCCGGCCACAGCAGCAGCGCGGTCAGCGCGGCCGCGGCGAGCCACAGCGCCTGCCAGGACAGCACCGACTGCGCGACCAGTACCAGCGCACCCGTTGCCGCGATTCCCGTGCCCACTCCGGCGAAGGCGATACCCGCTGCGCGCCTTCGGTTTTCGTGCCGGGCGGCGATCTGCGCGCAGCCGATGAAAAGGACCGCGCTCGCGACGCCGGCCACCGTCCGCAGGATGATCGGCAGGATCGCCGGCGCAGGGATCGCCATGGCCGCCTCACTCGCCACCAGCGCGGCGGCCGACAGCCGAAATGTCGTGCGGCCGTTGTATTCCGGAAACCGCGCCAGCGCGACCGCGCCCAGCAGATAGCCCGCATAGTTGGCCGCGGCCACGACCGCGCCGGTATGTGCGCCGAAGCGTCCGGCGTCGATCATCACCGGAAGCAGCGGCGTGTAGACGAAGCGACCGATGCCCATGGCGGCGGCCAATCCGGCCGAGGCGCGCAGCGCGGGCGCGAGCGATGCCTGTCGAGGAAGTGCGATGGTCACGCCGACCAACGCTACGGATCCGGCGCGGCCCCGTGAAATGCTTCCTGTGCACGATGTATACGCTGAGCGTATGGATCTGGAATTGCGGCATCTGCGCGCGTTCCTGGTGCTGTGCGAGGAAGCCAACTACACCCGCGCCGCAGCGCGGCTGCACACCACCCAGCCCTCGCTGACTCGCACCGTGCAACAGGCCGAACGGATTCTGGACTGCCGGCTGGTCGAGCGCAGTGCGCGGCGCTTCGTCCTCACCGCGGAAGGGGAGTATCTGCTCGCGGCCGCGACCCGGATCGTCGCCGATATCGATGCCGTCACCGCCGATCTGCGGCTGCGAGCCCGGGTATCGGTGGGGTTTTCCTGGCTGTTGCCCGACGACTGGTTCACCGAGGTCCGCACGCGCTTCGAGGCGCGCGGCGGGCGGGTCGGCATCCATCGCATCGACGATCCGGTGGCCGCCGTCGCGGCGGGAAGTATCGATATCGCGCTGTATCGCAAGGATATTCGGCTGCCTGCCGCCATGACCGGGCGGATCATCGGCACCGAGCGGCGGGTGGCGGCGGTGTCCGTCCGCTCGCCGCTGGCCAACGCGGCGGCGCTGCGGTGGCAGGATCTGGCGGCCTATCCGCTGGTGGTCAATACCGTCTCCGGCACCACCGACGAAACCAGTTGGCCCGCAGCCGAACCCGGCCGCGAGATCGTCACCTGCACGAACTTCGACGAGTGGATCGAGTTGATCGCCGCCGACCGGGGGATCGGTGCCGTTCCCGAGCTGGCACGCACCCGAGCGCCGCATCCCGGCGTGGCCTACCTCGATATCCCGGACGCCCCGCCGTCGGCCCTGCGGCTGGCCTGGCGGACCCGGCCCGCGCCGGCCAGGTCGGTGCGGAGCTTCCTCGACCTCGCAGCGAACGGCTGAGGGTCTCGAACGCCGGAGGCCCAGGGGGAGCCTTCAGGCGGGGTGGCCGGGAGTGAGACCGGCGAGGTCGCTGTAGCGCAGCCCGGTGATGCCCTCCGGCGGGGTCGGGCCGCCCAGCGGTTCCAGCAGCAGACCCACGTGGTCGCCGAAATCGTGGCGCTCGAGGATCCGGCCGGAGAACCAGGCCGCCGCCTCGTCGAGCACCACCACTCCGTCGGGCCCGTGATGCCAGCGGCACCAGGTGAACTTGTCGACATCGTCGCCGGTCTCCGCACCGAACAGCTGGGCCAGGGCCCGCGAACCGGAATCGACGAGATGCACCGCGACGTGGGTGGCGCCCGCGGCCACCCGGTAGGTGTAGTTGAGTTCGGACAGGCACACCAGGAATCGGCGCGGTTCGATCCCGACCTGGGACGCGAAGCCCACCACACACCCGGCGCGCTCGGATTCCGTCGCCACCGTCACCACGTAGATCGGAGCGTCCGCCGTCGCCACCAGCGCGTCGAAATTCGCGATCGCGTCCATCCACCCTCCTTCACTGCCGGCGTCGCGGGATGCGAGCCGCCGCCTCAGGCTAAGGGAACAGCGCCTGTCACGTGCGCGGCACGCGACCGTCGATATCGGTGAAGCCGTAGGCCTCGGCCAGATCGGCCACCCGCCACGGCCGGCCGGTGCGTGAGCGCCGGCCCGGATCCGCGGCGAGCGCGACCACCGCGCGCCCGGCGAAATGCGGAGTCTCGGCCTCGTTCAGATCGAAGGTGCCCTCACCGGGCAGCGTGATCAGGCGTCGGCCCTGCGCATCGGCCGGAACCAGCTGCAGCAGTTCGGTATTCACGATCCCCGGCCACAGCGACACGACCGTGACCTCGGTGCCGGCCAGATCGTGCGCCATATCGGCGGTCAGCCGGTCGACGGCGGCCTTGCCCACGCCGTAGACGACGTTGTGGGTGAAATGTTCGGCGCCCGGCGAGGAGATGTCGACGATCAGCCCGCCCGATTCGATCAGCAGCGGCGCCGCGAAATGGGCGGCGGCGTAATGGGAGCGCACGCCGATATCGAAGCCCTCGTCCCAGGCCTTCGGCGGCACCTTCCAGAACGGTTTGCCGAGCCAGCGCGCCGAGGCGGGGGAGTTGTAGACGTTGTTGACAAGCACATCCAACCGGCCGTGATCGGCGCGCACGGTTTCGAACAACCGTGCCACCGCCTCGTCGTCGCGGTGGTCGCAGACGAACGGCACCCCGCGCCCGCCGAGCTCGTCGATCTCGCCGGCGGTCGCGGCCACGGTGCCCGGCAGCTGCCCGGGACTTTCGGAGCGCCCGGTCACGTACACCGTCGCGCCGGCCGCACCCAGCTCGAGCGCGATGCCCTTGCCGATACCGCGGCTCGCACCGGTGACGACGGCGACTCGATCGGTCAGTATTCCGTTCACGACTCCGGGACACTACCGTGAAACGAGAACGTGTTCTAGTACCTGGGAGGCGCAGTGGGGCCGACGCATCGGTTCGTGGAGACCAACGGGATTCGGCTGCATATCGCCGAAGCGGGACGCGGGTATCCGGTCATCTTCTGCCACGGATTTCCGCACGGCTGGTACGTGTGGCATCGGCAATTGTCGGCGCTGGCGGCAGCCGGATATCACGCCATCGCCCCGGATCTGCGCGGCTACGGCCGGACCGAGGCGCCCGGCGGGGTGGAGGCGACCACCAATCGGGCCGTGATCGGCGATCTGCTCGGGCTGCTCGACGAGATCGGCGCCGAGCGAGCGGTTTTCGTCGGCCTGGACTTCGGCGCGCAGCTGGTGTGGGAGCTGGCACTGCGGGCGCCGGAACGGGTAGCGGCGATCATGGTGCTGAACAATCCGTACGCGCCCCGGCCGCCGATGGCGCCGTCGGAGTTCTGGACGCGCGCCGCACAGCGTCATTTCCTGCATCTGTCGTATTTTCAGGAGCCCGGTGTCGCCGACGCCGAACTCGCCGCTCGCCCCCGCGAATTCCTGGCCCGCGTGTACTACGCGCTCAGTGGCGAGTTCCACTACCTCGACACCTGGAAGAATCCGCCCGGTATCGGTTATCTGGACGCACTGCCGCAGGCGCCCGCACTGCCCTGGCCGTGGCTCTCGGAATCCGAATTCGACACCCTGGCAGCCGAATTCGAACGGACCGGCTTCACCGGCGGGCTGACCTGGTACCGGGCGCTGGACCGCAACTGGGAGCTGACCGAGGGCCTGCCGACGACGGTGCCGGTGCCGACCTGCTTCCTCTACGGCGAAAACGACCCGGATATGGAGGGTTTCAGCGGCCGCGACCCACTGGCGGTGCTGCGTGCGCACGTACCGGATCTGCGGGCCGTCGAAAAGGTGCCCGGCGCAGGACATCTCGTCCAACTCGAGCGCACCGATGCGGTGAACGACTTCCTGTTGCGTCACCTCGCCGAACTCGTCGCCGGCGACGCGTCGCGAAATGCGGTGCCGCGGTAGGGATTCGCCCACTCCCCGCGCCGGTAGCGACAGGAGGGCGTCTACGCGCACCGCCGGGCGGGCCGTATTCACGACGAGGTGGCCCGCATCCTGCCCGCGGGCCACCTCGTCGGTGTGTATCTGAGCCTGCCTGTCGCCGCGTGGGCGCAGACGGAGGACGATCAGCCGGGATTCCGTCCCGGCCTCAGGGCAGCTTCGCGGCCGCCGCTTCGTCGACCATCCAGGTGGTGGTTTCGCTGCCGTGCGCCCCGGCCGCCGGGATCTCGAGCGGGGAAGCGCCGCCCACCGCCTGGGCCACCGCCTCGGCCTTGCCCTCGCCGCCGACCACCAGAACCACGTGCCGCGCGCGGGCGACCGCGGGCAGGGTCAGGGTGACACGCACCGGCGGCGGCTTCGGCGAATCGGTTACGGCGAGAACGAGTTCGTGCTCCTCCGCGACAGCCGCGGAATGCGGGAACAGCGAGTTCACATGAGCGTCGCCACCCATGCCGAGCAGATGCAGGTCGAATGCGCCGTGCTCGGCCAGATGCGCGTGCACCGTCGCCGAATACTCGGCGGCGGCCTCGACCGGATCCGGATACTCCCCGTCGGAGGTCGCGACCGGATGCACCCGCGCCGGGTCGACCGCCACGTGATCGAGCAACGCCTCGCGCGCCTGCAATTCGTTGCGTTCGGCATCGCCCGCCGGGACGAACCGCTCGTCGCCCCAGAACACATCCAGGCGACCGAAGTCGATCGCGCCGGGTGCGTGCCGCACCTGCTCCAGCAGGGCGATCCCGGTGCCGCCGCCGGTGAGAACCACCGACGCCGAACCACGCTCGGCCTGAGCCCTGGTCACCACCTGCACGAACCGCACGGCAGCCGCCTTCACCAGTTCGTCGTGATCGGCAAAAACCGCGATTTCCGGCTTATTCATAGATCACCTTCCCGATTCCGGCCAGTGCCTCGGCGTAGACCTCGTCGGCATCGAGCCGCCGCAGTTCCTCCGCCAGGCAGTCCTTGGTCTCACGACGGGCGAGCGCGAACCGCTGATCGGGCTCGCCGGTCCGCGTCAGGGTCGCGGTGCGGCCCGTCTGCGGACGTTCGATGCCGACCGACACCGACGCGCGGTGCAGGACGACCTTCAACTCTCCGGTCCGACGGTGGATCGGGCACGCCAATTTGGCCGCCAGCCATCCCGCCAGAATGTCGAGCGCGGGTTCTTCGGCCAGCCCCGAAACCGTTACCGATTCGATCGGGTCGTACGGCGGCACGTCGAGTGCCGAGGCCAGCAGCGCCCGCCAGAACGTGATCCGGCTCCACGCCAAATCGGTGTCGCCCGGTGCGTAGGAATCCAGCCGCCGGGTGATCGCCGCACGCGGGTCCGGGGCATAGGTCGAATCGGTGATCCGGCGAATGGCCAAGCGTCCCACCGAATCCCGCGACGGAAACTCCGGCGCGCCGCGCGGCCACCACGCCACCACCGGAGTGTCCGGCAGCAGGAACGGGATGACCACGCTGCTCTCGTTGTTGACCAGCTCGCCCTGCAGTCGCAGCACTATCACCTCGGCCGCCCCGGCGTCGCCGCCGACCCGGATCTGGGCGTCGAGTTTGGTCTCGGAGAACCGGTCGCCGCGCGCGAGCACGATCACGCGACAGGGGTGTTCGCGGCTGGCGTCGTTGGCCGCGTCGATGGCGTCCTCGGCCTCCGAGGAATCCAGCGTGCACACCACCAGCGTGAGCACCCGGCCCATGGCGATCACACCGTTGGACTCGCGCAGGCTGACCAGTCGTTTGGTCACCTCGCGGGTGCTGGTGTCGGGCATGTCGACGATCATGGCCGCCGCCATTCGCGCCCGGTGCGGGCGAGCATTTCGTCGGCCGAGGCCGGACCCCAGGTGCCGGACTCGTATAACTCGGGCTTACCGCCCTCGGCCCAATGATCGAGTACGGGATCGAGGATGCGCCACGCCAATTCGACCTCCTCGTTGACCGGGAACAGTGACGGCTCGCCCAGCAGCACGTCCAGGATGAGCCGCTCGTAGGCCTCGGGCGAGGATTCGGTGAACGATTCGCCGTAGCTGAAATCCATGTTGACGTCGCGGACTTCCATACTGGATCCGGGCACCTTCGAACCGAACCGCATGGTGATGCCCTCGTCCGGCTGCACCCGGATGACGAGCGCGTTCTGGCCCAGCTCCTCGGTCATGGTCTGATCGAAGGGCAGATGCGGGGCCCGCTTGAACATGACCGCGATCTCGGTGACCCTGCGCCCCAGGCGTTTTCCGGTGCGCAGATAGAACGGCACGCCCGCCCAGCGGCGCGTGTCGACGTTCAGCGTGATCGCGGCGTAGGTCTCGGTGCGCGAATGCGGATCGAAACCCTCCTCCTCGGCCAGGCCCACCACGCGCTCGCTGCCCTGCCAGCCGGCCGCGTACTGGCCGCGGGCGGTGGTCTCCTCCAGCGGTTCGACCAGCTTCGTTGCCGAGAGCACCTTGATCTTCTCGATCTGCAGCTGTCGCGGCTGGAAGTTGACCGGATCCTCCATCGCCGTCAGCGCCAGCAGCTGCAGCAGATGGTTCTGGATGACGTCGCGGGCGGCGCCGATGCCGTCGTAATAGCCTGCGCGCCCGCCCAATCCGATGTCCTCGGCCATCGTGATCTGCACGTGGTCGACGAAGTTGGCGTTCCAGATCGGCTCGAACAGTTCGTTCGCGAACCGCAGCGCCAGCAGGTTCTGCACCGTCTCCTTGCCGAGGTAGTGGTCGATACGGAAGACCGTCTCCTCGGGGAACACCCGGTTGACCAGGGCGTTGAGCTCCTGGGCGCTCTGCAGGTCGTGACCGAAGGGCTTCTCGATCACCACCCGCCGCCACGGCTGCGGTTTACCCGGCCCCGGATCCGGCGGCTTCGCCAGCCCGGTGCGCGAAAGCTGTTCCAGCACAATCGGAAACGCGTTCGGCGGGATCGACAGATAAAAGGCGTGGTTGCCGCCGGTGCCGCGTTCGGCGTCCAGCTTCTTGAGCGTCTGCGCGAGCGTGCCGAAGGCGGCGTCGTCGTCGAAGGTGCCCTGCACGAAGCGGATACCTTCCGACAGCTGTTCCCACACCTCCTGCCGGAACGGAGTGCGCGCATGCTCCTTGACCGCCTGGAGGACGACCTGAGCGAAATCCTCGTCGGCGTAATCGCGCCGGGCGAACCCGACCAGCGCGAAACCCGGGGGCAGCAGCCCCCGGTTCGCGAGGTCGTAGATGGCCGGCATCAGTTTCTTGCGTGACAGGTCCCCTGTCACCCCGAAGATCACCATGCTGCACGGGCCGGCGATCCGGGGAAGCCGCTTGTCGCGCTCCTCGCGCAGCGGATTCCCCGGGGCGGCCGTCTTCTTCTGGCCGGCCATCGCGGTCAGTTGCTTCCGGTGCTCTTCAACTCGGCGGTGGTCGCCGTGAGCAGCTCGTCCCACGACTTCTCGAACTTCTCGACACCTTCGCGCTCGAGGACGGCGAACACGTCGTCGAGATCGACTCCGACGCCGGTGAGCGCGTCGAACACACCCTGCGCGTCGGCCGCCGTGCCCGACACCGTGTCCCCGCGCAGTTCGCCGTGGTCGGCGAACGCCTCGAGGGTCTTTTCCGGCAGCGTGTTGACCGTATTCGGCGCCACCAGTTCGGTGATGTACATGGTGTCGGGGTAGTCCGGGTTCTTCACGCCCGTCGACGCCCACAGCGGCCGCTGCCGGTTACCACCGGACGAGGCCAGATGCGAGTAGGTCGAGGTGTGGTCACCCCCGTCGAACACGTCCTGGTAGGCGGCATAGGCCAAGCGCGCGTTGGCGATTCCGGCCTTACCGCGCAAGGCCAGCGCCTCGTCCGAACCGATCTGCTCGAGCCGCTTGTCGATCTCGGTGTCCACGCGGGAGACGAAGAACGACGCGACCGAATGGATGCGGGCCAGGTCGTGGCCGGCGATGCGCGCCTTGCGCAGGCCGTCCAGATAGGCGCCCATCACGCTGAGGTAGCGCTGCACCGAGAAGATCAGCGTGACATTGACGCTGATCCCTTCGGCGATCACGCGCGTGATCGCGGGCAGGCCCTCCTCGGTGGCCGGAATCTTGATGAACAGATTCGGCCGATCGACGATCTTCCACAGCTCGACCGCCTGCGCGACGGTCTTGTCGGTGTCGAAGGCCAGTCGCGGGTCGACCTCGATCGAGATCCGGCCGTCCACGCCGCCGGTCGCGTCGAAGACCTCGGCCAGCACGTCGCAGGCCGAGCGGACGTCGTCGGTGGTGATCGTGCGGATGGCGGCGTCGGCGTCGGCGCCCTGGGCGGCCAGCTCCTTGACCTGGTCGTCGTAGGCGTGGCCCTCGCTCAGGGCCGCCTGGAAGATGGTCGGGTTGGTGGTCACGCCGACGATGCTGCGGGTGGCGACGAGGTCGGCGAGATTGCCCGAGCGGATCCGGTTGCGTGACAGATCGTCGAGCCACACCGACACGCCTGCGCGAGACAGTGCGGCGAGATTCTCGTTCTGTGCCATTGGTTATCCCTTCACCTTGTCGAGTGAGCGCTTCGCGGCATCGACGACGGCTTCGGCGGTGATGCCGAATTCGCGGAACAGGGTCTTGAAGTCGGCCGAGGCACCGAAGTGCTCGATCGAGACGTTCTCACCGTCGCTGCCGGTGAAGCGGTGCCACGGCATCGCGATACCGGCCTCGACCGTGACGCGGGCGGTGATCTGCGGCGGCAGCACCTCGTCGCGGTAGGACTGTTCCTGCGCGTCGAACCATTCCACGCACGGCATGGACACCACGCGGGTGCCGATGCCCTGCTCCTCCAGCGTAGTGCGCGCGGCGACGGCGAGCTGAAGTTCGGAACCGGTGGCGATCAGGATCACCTGCGGTGTGCCGGTGGAGGATTCGGCCAGGATGTAGCCGCCGCGGGAGACGCCCTCGTAGCTGGTGCCCTCCAGGGTGGGCACGTCCTGGCGGGTCAGCGCCAGCGCCGACGGGCCGTCGGTGTGCGGGTGGTCGGCCGGCACGAAATGCGAATGCTGCTCGGCGCTTTCGAGCTCCAGGATGGTGCGCCACGCGTACACGGTCTCGTTGGCGTCGCCGGGGCGGACCACGTTCAGGCCCGGGATGGCGCGCAGCGCGGCGAGGTGCTCGATCGGCTGGTGGGTCGGGCCGTCCTCACCCAGGCCGATGGAGTCGTGGGTCCAGACGTAGATGGCCGGCACACGCATGAGCGCGGCCAGCCGGACCGCCGGGCGCATGTAGTCGGAGAACACCAGGAAGGTGCCGCCGTAGGGCCGGGTCGGGCCGTGCAGGGCGATGCCGTTGAGAATCGAACCCATCGCGTGCTCGCGCACACCGAAGTGCAGGGTGCGGCCGTAGGGCTCGGCCTTCCACATACCCGTGGAGATCGACGCCGGGCCGAAGCTCGGCACGCCCGGCATGGTGGTGTTGTTCGATTCGGCCAGGTCGGCCGAACCGCCCCACAGCTCCGGGAGCACCGGGGCCAGCGCGGCCAGGACCTTGCCCGAGGCCTTACGGGTGGCCATGCCCTTGGCGTCGGGCTCGAACGAGGGGAGCCCCTCGGTCCAGCCCTTCGGCAGCCGGCGCTCGCGCAGCCGGTCGAACAGCTCCTTGTTCTCCGGGTTGGCCTGCGCCCACGCGTCGAACTGCTCCTGCCAGGCGGCGCGGGCCGACTTGGCGCGTTCGGCGGCGTTGCCGCGGGTGTGGGCGATGACCTCGTCGTCGACGACGAAGCTCTGGCCCGGATCGAAGCCCAGGATCTCCTTGGTGGCGGCGACCTCGTCGGCGCCCAGCGCGGCGCCGTGCGCGGCGCCGGTGTTCATCTTGTTCGGCGCGGGATAGCCGATGATCGTGCGCAGCAGGATGAACGACGGCTTGTCGGTGACGGCCTTGGCGGCCTCGATCGCCTCCAGGATGCCGGTGACGTTCTCACCGCCCTCGACGACCTGCACGTGCCAGCCGTAGGCGCGGTAGCGCTCGGCGGTGTCCTCGGTCAGCGCGATGGACGTGTCGTCCTCGATGGAGATCCGGTTGTCGTCGTAGAAGACGATCAGATTGCCCAGCTGCTGCGTGCCGGCCAGCGAGGAGGCCTCCGAGGTGACGCCCTCTTCGATATCGCCGTCGGAGGCGATGACGTAGACGAAGTGGTCGAACGGGCTGGCGCCGGTCGCGGCGGACGGGTCGTAGAGACCGCGCTCGCGCCGGGCCGCCATCGCCATGCCGACCGCCGAGGCCAAGCCCTGGCCGAGCGGGCCGGTGGTGATCTCCACGCCCCTGGTGTGGCGGAACTCCGGGTGGCCCGGGGTCAGCGAACCCCACTTGCGCAGGTGCCTCAGGTCGTCGAGCTCCAGGCCCAGTCCCGACAGGTACAGCTGGATGTACTGGGTCAGGCTGGAATGCCCGCACGACAGGATGAACCGGTCGCGGCCCGTCCAGTCCGGATCGCTCGGGTCGTAGCGCAGGACCCGCTGGTAGAGGGTGTAGGCCAGCGGCGCCAGGCTCATCGCGGTGCCGGGGTGGCCGTTGCCGGCGGCCTGCACCGCGTCGGCGGCCAGGACACGGACGGTGTCGACGGCTCTGGTGTCCAGTTCGGTCCAGTCGGCCGGATGTGCGGGCTGGGTGAGGGCGCGGATGTCGTCTGTGACTGACACGACCGAGGTTCTCCTGACCTTCTCGTGTGTGTACAACGGCTGCTTGCGGGCTGTACCCACCACCCTAGAGGTCGCCTGATCGCCGCGAGTGGGGAACCCTTCGCCCGCACCCCGTGCGGGTGCGCGGGATTACGGTGAATGATGACAGCCGCCGAGGTGCCGAGCCGAAGCTGTTCCGCACAGCGGCCGACGGCGGATATGTGACGTGGCACTCGCGTCGGGACCGGCCGGGGCCGATCGCCTGCGGCACGGGCGCTTTCGCGGCGGGTGGGTGCCGGAGTACAACACGCGGGGGTCTACCATCGTCTGTAGTAGAGGCTGCGCCGCCCGCGCCGCGCTCTGCGGTGACAGCGGAAACGGCTGCGCGCGGGAGGCCCGCCACGCCGCCGAAACCGTTGCTTCCCTACCGGATCGATGCACCACCTGCGAGGAGAGACAGTGCGGATTGGGCAACAGCCGGGTGATGCGCATGGCTCCTCCGCGACGGCGCTCGCCGACCGTGTCCAGGGCAGCGGCCCGCTGTCGAAGCTGACCCGCCGGGTACTCGCCTACATCGCGCTGACGAAACCGCGGGTCATCGAACTGCTGCTGGTGGCCACCATCCCGACGATGCTGCTGGCCGACCGTGGCCATGTCGACATCCGGCTGATCGTGGCCACCCTGTTCGGCGGCTGGATGGGTGCGGCCAGTGCCAACACCCTCAACTGTGTCGCCGACGCCGATATCGACAAGGTCATGAAGCGCACGTCGAAGCGTCCGCTGGCGCGCGAGGCGGTGCCGACCCGCAACGCGTTCGTCTTCGGTGTCGCTCTCGGTGCCGGCTCGTTCGCGTGGTTGTGGTGGCAGGCGAATCTGCTCTCGGGCCTGCTCGTGGTCGCGACGATCCTGTTCTACGTCTTCGTCTACACCCTCGGCCTCAAACGCCGGACCTCGCAGAACGTGGTGTGGGGCGGCGCGGCGGGCTGTATGCCCGCACTGGTCGGCTGGTCGGCGGTCACCGGAACCATCGGCTGGCCCGCGGTCGCGCTGTTCGCGGTCATCTTCTTCTGGACGCCGCCGCACACCTGGGCGCTGGCCATGCGCTACAAGGACGACTACCGCGCGGCCGGCGTGCCGATGCTGCCGGTGGTGGCGACCGAACGCGCGGTGACCAAGCAAATCGTCATCTACACCTGGCTGACGGTGCTCGCCACCCTGGCGCTGATTCCGGCGACAGGTGTCGTGTACGCGGCGGTCGCCATCGTCGCCGGTGCCTGGTTCCTGCTGATGGCGCATCAGCTGTACTCCGGCGTGCGCCGGGGGGCGT
The DNA here is from genome assembly GCF_001665695.1 of Nocardia sp. 852002-51101_SCH5132738. NCBI lineage: Bacteria > Bacillati > Actinomycetota > Actinomycetes > Mycobacteriales > Nocardiaceae > Nocardia > Nocardia sp. 852002-51101_SCH5132738. Next base: position 158,766 of record NZ_LZML01000024.1, read on the forward strand.
CGGTCAAGCCGCTGCGGCTGTTCCTGCAGTCCAACAACTACCTCGCCGTGGTGTTCTGCGGTCTGGCCGTGGACTCGGTGCTCGGCTGGCACACCATCGGCTCGACGCTGTTCGGCTGAGATCGCTGCGGGCCCGGCCCTGGGCCCGCAATCCGCCACATCGAATAGACGCGCGCCTCACCGGTAATCCGATCCGGTAGGCGGTCCCGATGCGCCGCGCTTCCGGGGTGGGGAGTCGAGCTGTCGGGCCACCTACGCCCGTAGTGTCCGGCGGCCCGTAGGTTCGCGACTCAGGGGCAGCCGGGCTGGAACGGGTAGCACGCGTGCCCGGGCGTCGAGGGCGGCACGGTGCGCTCCGGCGCCGGGGTGTAATGCGAGGTGGTCGTCGTGGTGGTGCGACCGGAAGCTGGAGCGTGGCTGGGGCCGGACCCGGACCCGCCGCCCGCGGTACACATGGCCGCCAACGCCAGCACGACGACCAGAACGCCCAGCAGAACCAGTGGCACCAGGCTGCGGTTGCGGTTGCGCCGAGGCGGAGCCGCGGGCGGGCGCGGATCGAAGGGCACCGAATAGGGTTGCTGGTTCTGCCCGTAGGCCGGCGCCGGCCCTGCAGGAACCGGACCGGCCGCGGCCACGGGCTGGGGGACCGGACCAGGCGCGGGCTGCGGCGCCGGATTCGGGCGAGCCATCGATACCGGCGCACCACCCGGCGACATCGGGGCAGCGGCGGCGACCGGGACACCGGCCGGACCCCGCCCGGGAATCGGCGCCCCCGCCGGCGGTGTGGGGCCACGGGACGGGACGGGGTTCGGCGGCGGGGGAGTGCGGTCCAGCCGCGCGGGAAAGCCCTCCGCGGTGAGATCGGAATGGGTTGCGGCCGCGGCGAATCCGATCGCGGCCAATGCCTGGCCGACCTGCGTCGCATCCCAGGTGTCGGGTGCGTCCGCGGTGATCCGGCTGAAGTAGTTGCGCAACGCCGCGGGCCCGTCGCCGAGGACGACATCGATCCCGTCCGGGAGATCACCCTTGTCCAATGCGACCCGGCTGCTCAACTGCGGCATGACCAGCACCATGCCGGTCACCCCGACCCGCTCCCGGCCGGGCGCACCGCGCAGCAGCTCGGCCATCTCACCGGTGCGGGCGCGGATCTCGGTCATCGGTTCGGTGCCGGCCTCGGTTCCGGCCAGCGGCGCGATGCGGTCGTCGATGGTCCAGGGCCGGTAACCGGAGACGGTGAGCGTGCCGCTCGCCCGTTCGGTGAAGTCCTTGATCACGATGACCACGCAGGTCTTCGGCGTCCAGACGATCGCATCGGCGCCACCGGCCGCGACCACCGCGATACCGGGTAACGCGTGCGCGCCGGTCCAGGTCTTCAGCCAGTTCGCCACCGTCCGTTCGGAATTGGACAGCCGCGACGGGTCGTCGTTGCGAACCTTCACCAACATCTGGATCAACCCCTGACCGATGCCTGTTCTGCCGGCCGCCCCGAGCGACCGCCCGACCACCGTACGACGGTACGGCGAAGCGGGCGAATCGGCTTGGGCGGCAGCACAGATCATCCACCATCGGCGTGGCCGGGTCGTCGGCGGGTCACCCCTGCCGATGCCATGCCAGATATCCGTCCGGCCGCACCTGTACCTGCGTGCCCGCGGCGGCCGCGTACTCGGTGAAGGCGTGGCCGTCGACGGCGATGAGCTGACCGGGGCCGGGCCGGTCGCGAGGATCGAATATGCCCGCACCCCGGGGGGCTTCCGTGGCCGAGGCCGGCGCACCGAAGGTCAGGCGGGTCGCGTGCGGGCCCCGGTACCAAGATTACCGACATCACCGCGGCGGCCGGACGGTCGGCGGGATCGTTCTACAACCACTTCGAGGGAAAGAACAGCTACTCCGGGCGCTGCTGGAAGACTTTGCGGCCGAAGGGGATACGTCGGCCGAGGCGAGTGCGCACGATCCGGATTTCACCAAGCCGGCGGCCGTCGAATTCCATATCGAGCAGTACTGGACCTTCGCTCGCCGCAATTGGCCGGTACTGCGGGCGGTGACGCAGGCGGCGCTGGTCGACGAGGAGCTCGCGCGGCTGGCCAACCGGTTCACGGCCGGTCAACTCGAGGAGGTCGTCGACCACGTCGACGGTTTCGGCGCGGCCGGACTCCGCCTGCCGAGCACCCCGGACGTCAGCGTGGCGATGATGTTCCTCCTGATCCGCGCACTGCTGGAGGCGGTCGAGGAGGGCGTGGTCGCCGTCGACGACGAGCAGGCGGTAGCTGGGCTGACCCGATTCGTCTACCGGGGGCTCACCGGCCGCGACTACTGACCGCTCAGGGCACCAGCACGATCGACCCGGTGGTCTTGCGGGCCTGCAGATCTCGATGTGCCTGCGCGGCCTCGGCAAGGGGATATTGCGCGCCGATCCGCACCCGCAGCGTCCCGTCGGCGACGGCGTCGAGGACATCGCCTGCGCGCCAAGTCAATTCGGCGCGATCGCGGGTGTAGTGGGCCAGTGTCGGGCGGGTGACGAACAGCGAGCCGGCCGGATTGAGCCGCTGCAGATCGAACGGCGGCACCTGACCGCTGGCGGCGCCGAACAGCGCCAGCATGCCGCGGATGCGCAGGGCCGCCAGGCTCGCCTCGAACGTCGCCGCGCCCACCCCGTCGTAGACCGCGGCCACCCCGACCCCGTCGGTGAGGTCGCGTACGCGCTGGGCGAGATCGTCGCCGTAGCGCAGCACATGTGCGGCGCCGGCCTCGCGGGACAACTCTTCCTTCGCGTCGGTGGACACCGTGGTGATCACCCGGATATCGCGGGCGGCGGCCAGCTGGGTCAGCAGGAGCCCGACGCCGCCGGCGCCGGCGTGGACCAGAATCGTCTCGCCCGGCTGCGGCGTGTAGACCGATTCGATCAGGTAGTGCGCGGTCATGCCCTGCAACAGCGCCGAGGCCGCCACCGCCGGCGGCACCCCGTCCGGCACGGCCACCGCCACCGCCGCATTGACCGCGACCTTCTCCGCATAACTTCCGGGGGCGGCGGCCCACGCGACCCGATCGCCGACGGTGAATTCGGTCACCTCGGAACCGACTTCGGCGACCACACCCGTGCCCTCGGAACCCGGGATGTAGGGCACCTCCTGCGGATAGGTGCCGGTGCGGATATAGGTGTCGATGAAATTGACACCGGCCGCCTCGGTATCGACGAGCAGCTGATTCGGCCCGATGACCGGATCGTCGACCTCGGTCGCGACGAGAGCTTCGGGACCGCCGTGTTCGCTGACCTGAATGGCGCGCATGGCTTTCAGTTCTACACCCCCTCGCGCCACGAACACCGGTAGGGCGGTTGGGCCGTCCCTACCGGACGGTAAACTCCACGCCATGAGCGAAACCGCCACCGCGGCCCCGGTCACGCCGTCGTCCGCCGTCATCGAGTCGGTCAAGAAGTTCGTCGCCGCCCACGGTGGTTCGGGTACGGCCGTACTGCAGCCGATCGGGCGCATCGGGGTCCGCATCACCCTCGTCGGCGCCGACGGTGTGCTCGGCGATCGAGTCGTCGCGGATCTGGCCACCGCCAAGGCGGTCGTCGATGCCGTCGACGGCCTCGCCGAAACCGAGCACTGGGATCGCGATCTGAGTTCGGTCGCCACCCCGGCGAAGGGACACTGGGCGCGGATGGCCGGCTGGGTCGCCCACCAGGCCCGGTTCCCGAAGGCGCGCAACGAGAACTGAGATGGCTCTGCGGCATCGGCTGATCGCCGCCGCGACGGCCGGTGCGGCCGCGGTCCTGACGATGATCGCCCCGGCGCGCGCCGAGGATCCCGCGGCCCTGCGGGTGTGCACCACCGGTGACTACCCGCCCTATTCGGTGACCGACGGCCACGGCGGCTACCGGGGCATCGACGTCGACCTGGTCCGCGATATGGCGCAGCTGCTGGGGCGCCCGCTGCGATTCGTGCCGACCACTTGGGCGTCGATGGGCAGCGATTTCTCGGCGCACGCCTGCGATCTCGCGGTCGGCGGAATATCCGACGCCGCGGCCCGGCGCGCCTACGCCGACTTCTCGCTGAGCTACGGCACCGACGGCAAGACCCCGATCGTGCGTGCCGCCGACGCCGGCAAGTACGCGACGATCGAGCAGATCGATCAGCCCCAGGTGCGGGTGATCGTCAACCGCGGCGGCACCAACGAACAGTTCGCCCGCGCCCATTTCCCGCATGCGCAGCTGACGGTATGGCCCGACAACGTCACCATTTTCGATCAGATCACCGCCGGTCGCGCGGACGTCTTCGTCACCGATTCGGTGGAGGGCCGCTACCACGTGCGGCAGCATCCCGACCTGCGGGTCCTGCATCCGGAGACACCGTTCGACTCCTTCGGCAAGGTGTTCCTGCTGCCGAAGAACGATATGCCGACCGCGCTGATGGTAAACGCCTGGCTGGCGAGTCAGCTGGCCACCGGGGGAGTCGACCGGCGTGTCGCGGAATGGATCGGGCCGCACGCCACCGCCTGAGCGACGCCCGACCATAATCGACGGTGTGACGGATAAAGCGGCGAGCCGGACCGCGGTGCTGGTCTGTCAGGGCCGGGCAGTGGCCGACGGGCGACTGGCGGTCGGGCGATTCTCGGATCCCATTGCGGCGCAATTACTTCACGACGACGAACTGGCGGCGGTGCGGCGCGCCCGAGCCGAGCATCCCCCCGGCGGCTGGCGGGAGCGGCTCGAATACGAGATGCTCACCGCCACGGCCGCCGTCCTCGCGACCCGCACCGTCGTCATCGACAAGGCGATCCGCGAGGCGTCCGCCGCGCAGTTGGTGCTTCTCGGCGCCGGACTCGACGGGCGGGCCTGGCGGACGGATCACCCCGCGGCCGACGTATTCGAGGTGGATCATCCTGCCTCGCAACGGGATAAGCGCGAACGGGTGGGCACACTGGTGCCGGTCGCGAAGTCGCTGACCTATGTGCCGGTGCAATTCGGCCGCGACGACCTGGGGGCGCGACTGACCGAGGCGGGCCATCGCGCGGAGGCGACGACCACGTGGGTGTGGGAGGGGGTCCTGCCGTATCTGACGCAGCCGCAGGTCGAATCGACGCTGGCGGTCGTCGCCGCCCGCAGCGCGCCCGGCAGCCGGCTGATCGCGACCTATCCCACCCCGAACCGCCTCGCCGGACTGGGCCGGGCCGGTATGCGCCTGTTCAGCAAGCTGTCCGGTGGCCAGGATCCGCTCGCGGACGAACCGCACGTATCGGCGTGGTCGCCGGCGGATATGGCCGCGCTGACAACGCGTTACGGGCTCACCGTCACCGCCGATGTGGAGTTGATCGAGGCGGCGCGCCGGCTCGGCGTACCGGCCCGCCAGTCCCGTGCCTACGGATTGGGGCGGGCGCTGATCGCCGACCGCGCCTGACCGCGATCAGCCGCAGCAGCCGCCCCCGCAGCAACCGCCGCCGGTCGGCGCGGGCGGTGCGGCGGCCGACCCCGCGGCCTTACCGGTCAAGGCGACCGTGGTGAGCAGTTTGACGGTGTCGCTGTGGCCACCCGGGCAGAGAGCCGGGTCGCCGGATTCGCTCATCGGCCGGGTCAGTTCGAACGATTCCGTACATTCCCGGCAGCGGTAGGCGTAGGTCGGCATGAGGAAATTATGTCGCGTCCGCGGCGGACCGGATCGCCAGGGTCCGGCCAGCTTCGCTCGAAATCCGGCCGTGATCGTCGGTGAGCGCCCGGCCTGGGTGGGTCATGACCGCATCATCTGCCTCCCTCATTCCGGTATCCGAGCCGCCCGGCCGTGTTACTGTCCTGGACACATGTCCGGCATCGTGTCCGGGTGAAGGGAGTCCGCGGATGACGGCAATGGCGGAGGTCGTGGTGGACGCCGAGCGGATCACCCCACAGTGGTTGAGCCGGGCGCTGTCGACGCCGGTGCGCGCGGTCACCGCGACGCCGGTGGGCACCGGGCAGATGGGTTCGGTGTTCCGGCTCGAGATCGACGGCGAATCGGCGCCCCCGCGGTTGATGGCGAAACTGCCCGCCGCCGACCCGGCCGCGCGTGCCATGGTCGCGGGCGCTTATCGGCAGGAGATCCGCTTCTACCGCGAGATCGCACCCACCGTCTCGGTGCGGGTGCCCACCTGCCATTTCGCCGAATTCGCCGGTGACGGAGCGGAATTCACCCTGCTGCTCGACGATCTCGCGCCGGCGCGCCAGGGCGATCAGATCGCGGGATGCACGGTGGCGCAGGCGAACGCGGCGGTCCGGAATCTGGCGGGACTGCACGGTCCCCGCTGGTGCGATCCCGGCTTGTCCGCGATCGAAGGGCTGAACTTCAACGGTGCGGCCGAGGCGCAGGCCCTGTCGGAGTTGTACGGTCCGGCGACGGAGATCTTCCTCGAGCGCCTGGGAGAGCGGCTGTCCCCGGCCGACCGCGACACCTTGCGCGCCTGTGTTCCCGGCATCGCCGACTGGCTGCTGGCGGCGCCCGATCGTTTTGCGCCGGTCCACGGCGACTACCGCTTGGACAATCTGATGTTCTCCGAGGACAGTGGCGAGGTCGAGGTGTGGGCGCTGGACTGGCAGACGCTCGGTCTCGGATTGCCGGCGCGTGATCTGTCGTATTTCGTCGCCACCGGTCTCGAACCGGACCTCCGGCGGGCGCACGAGGACTCCATCATCGAAACCTATTGGCGCGCACTGTGTTCCTACGGCGTCGGCGATTACACACTGGATCAGTGCCGGCGCGACTACGGTTTCGCCCTGGTGCAGGGGCCGCTGGTCGCGGTGTTCGGCGCTGCCTACGGCACGGTCACGCCGCGCGGGGACGAGATGTTCGCCGCGATGGTGCGGCGCAGTTGTGCCGCGATCCGCGATTGGGACGCACTCGATCGGACACCGGCGTAGTGCACTTGCTCAGCGGAGGCAGGAGTTCGCGCGGCCGGGCGTGACGACGGCAGCGCGCGCCCCGGTTCAGGCGGCGCGGGCGGCTGCTTCGGGGGCAGGCGCGGTGACCTGTTCGCGGGTGCGCATCGAGGCCCACAACGCGGCCGTCGCGACGATGCACGCGGTGGCGCCGCCGACGTGCACGACCACCAGCGCCGCGGGAACGTGTGTGAAGTACTGGACGATGCCGACGAGCGCCTGGGCGCAGACCGTGGCGATCACCACGATCAGACGCATCCGGATCGCGCGGGTCATCCCCACCGCGGCCAGTCCGAAGCCGAGGCCGACGAGCAGCGCCAGATACGCCACGAGCAGTTCGGCGTGGGCGTGCACCAGGGTGACGATCTCGATCTGCAGGCGCGCCACCGGCCGTTCGGTGCTCTTGTCCCCGGCGTGCGGTCCGGCGCCGGTGACCAGGGTGCCGGCGATGAGTGTGCCGGTCATCGCGACCGCGCTCAGTGCGGTCAGCCAGCGCAGGGGTGCCGGGACCTGCACGACGTCGACCCCGTCGTCGGGTTCGCCGACCTTGGCGAACAGCAGCGTCGCCAGCCACACCATCAGCATCGAGGCCAGCAGGTGGACCGACACCGTCCACCACAGCAATCCGCTGCGCACGGTGATTCCGCCGATCACGGCCTGCAGCACGGTGCCGCCGGGCATCAGCCAGGCATAGACGACGACCTCGCGCCGCCGCCGGGCGCGTACCACGGCGAGCACGATCAGCGCCGCGCACAGTGTCACCGCGAAGGTGAGCATGCGATTGGAGAATTCGACCGCCTGGTGGAGCGCCGGAACTTCGGCGTGGGCGGTGGGGGTGAAACTGCCGGGGAAGCACTGCGGCCAGGTCGGGCAGCCCAGGCCAGAGGAGGTGACACGCACGATCGCGCCCGTCACGGAGATGCCCGCCTGGGACAGGATCACCGCCAACGCGAAGATGCGCTGCACCCGCAGGGAGGGCAGCGGCAGAAAGTCGACCAGTCGCACAAACGCGCGTGACAGCACGAAACGATGGTAGACGCAGCCGGAGCCGCGCCCGCACCGGGGCTACTACGTTGTGTCGTTGCCGTCACACCCGGGTCGGGTCCGGTGATTCAGTCGAAGCGGAACCAGCGCGTCGCGAGCCAGCCCGTCACCGCGCCCCACACCACGAGCACCGCGATGCCGTACCAGTCCACGCTGGTGTGCAACGCCTGGTCCAGTGCCTCGGCCAGCGCTCCGGACGGGATCAGTCGCGCGATCAGCGTCACCGCGTGCGGGAGGTTGTCGGAAGCGAAGACCAGGCTCGCCACTCCCAGCATCACGAACCACAGGATGTTGGCGAGCGCGAGCACGATCTCGGCCTTGAGGGTGCCGCCCAGCAGCAGTCCCATCGCGACGAAGGCGGCGGTGCCCAGCATGATGACGAACGCGCCCAGCAGCAGGCCGCCGATCGAGGGCCGCCAGCCCAGTGCGACGCCGATCAGGCCGAGCAGAACCGATTGCAGGACCACCACGATCAGCACCGCCGCGCATTTGCCGCCGACGATGCCCCAGCGCGGTAATGCCGTGGCGCCCAAGCGTTTCAGCGCACCGTAGCGGCGGTCGAAGCCGACCGCGATGGCCTGGCCGGTGAACGCGGTGGACATGATGGCCACCATCATCACCGCCGGCACGATCCGGTCGACCTTGTGGTGTTCGCCGAGGCTCGAGCCCAGCGGCAGCAGAGTCAGCCCGATCAGCAGCGTGATCGGGATGAACATGGTGAGCAGGAGCTGTTCGCCGTTGCGCAGCAACAGGATCAGTTCCATGCGGGTCTGCGCGGTCAGCATCGCCAGGCGCGGGGCCGGCCGCGGTGCGGGGCTGAAGGTGCCGGGGGTGAAACGAGGGGCGGTCCGGGTCATCCGCGCAGCTCCCGTCCGGTCAGTTCGAGGAACACATCCTCCAGGCGGCGCTGGTCGATGCGAATGTCGGTGGGCAGCACGTCGATTCGCGCGCACCAGGCGGTCACGGTGGCCAGCACCTGCGGGGTGATGTCGCCGCACAGCAGATAGGAGCCGGGCGCGGTCTCGCTGGGCGCGAAACCTTCCGGCAGTGCGCTCTCCAGCAGCGACAGGTCGAGTTTCGGCGGCGCGCTGAAACGTAGTTGGCCTTCCGCGCCGGCGGAGGTCACCTCGGCCGGGGTACCGGCGGCGACGATGCGGCCGTGATCGATGATCACCAGCCGGTCGGCCAGCTGTTCGGCCTCGTCCATCATGTGCGTGGTGAGCAGAATGCCGACGCCGTCGCGGCGCAGCGCATCGATCAGCTCCCACACCAGATGCCGGGCCTGCGCGTCCATTCCGGCCGTGGGCTCGTCGAGGAAGACCAGCTCGGGTCGCCCCACCAGCGCGCACGCGAGCGCGAGGCGCTGCTGCTGACCACCGGAGAGCCGCCGATACGGGGTGCGGCGAGCGTCGTGCAGGCCTAGGGTGTCGAGCAGCCATTGCGGATCGAGCGGATCGGCGGCGTAGGAGGCGACCAGATCGAGCATCTCGCCGGCCCGCGAACCCGGATAGGCCCCGCCGCCCTGCAGCATCACACCGATGCGCGGGCGCAGGCGATCCGAATCGGCGACCGGATCCAGCCCGAGCACTCGCACCGAACCGGCGTCGGGGGAGAGGAACCCCTCACACATTTCGACTGTAGTGGTCTTCCCGGCGCCGTTGGGCCCCAGCAGCGCCAGCACCTCCGCACGTCCGACCTCGAAAGCGATCCCGTCCACGGCGGTGGTGTCGCCGTAGCGTTTCACAACACCGTCGATACAGACAGCGGGTTCCGAGGCTGCGCTCACGATGAGACACCGTATGCCGGGCCCGGCTGTGACGGAGCAGACACCCCTGTCCGGTTACGCCAGGGCAGCAGGTTCCGGGTCACCGCGATGAATCCGAGCGCGACGATGACCACGGCGACCGCCGCCTCGATGATCTGGAAGACCCCGAAATCCGCGCCGCGCGGCATCAGGATCACGCTCACGACCGCGGAGAACACCACGGCGGGGACTCGGAACGCGGGAGTGGTCGCCCACGCCGCGAGCGGCATGATCGCCCACAGCAGATACCACGGCTGCACGACCGGGAACAGCAGCACTATCGCCGCGAGCGACACACCCATCGCGCCGACCGGCTGCAACCGCCCGGTCCACGTGGCGATGAGCATGCGCATGGTGATCAGCGCCGCCACGACCGCGGCGATCGGGCGGGTAATGCTCAGCAGCGCGGTGGTGTGGTCGCCCAGTCCCAGCAGCACGCCGCCGAATCCGGTGACGATGCCGACCGCGGTGGGTAGCGACATCCAGCTGCGCACGGTGCTGGCGGCATTGAGGGTGTGTGTCCAGCCGAAACCGAGCCCGGAGGTGTAACTGACGAACAACGTGGTGACCACGGTGATCGCGCCGAGGACCGCCGCGGCGGCCAGCAACGGCCGCCAGCCGCGCCCCCAGCGCCGGGCCAGGGCCATGCCGACGAATCCGAGCGCGATGATCGAGGGGATCTTCACCGCCGACGACAGCGTGATCACCACGGCGCCGAAGGTCAGCAGGAGCCAGCCGCGCTGGTCGAACCCGCCCAGCCCGGATGTGTGCTCGGTAGCCAGCGCGCGCAGGCAGAACTCCACCCCGGCCAGCATCAGGCCCAGCATCAAGGCTTCGTTGTGCACGCCGCCGACCAAATGGAACAGCACCAGCGGATTGGCCGCGCCCAGCCACAGCGCGCTGACCGGCGCGACTCCGCAGCGCCGCGACAGGCGCGGCAGCGCCCAGACGATCAGAGCCACCCCGGCCAATGCCAGCAACCGATGCGCCCATACGCCGACGATGATGTTGTCGCCGGTCACATGGGCGATCCCGCGACCCATCCAGACGAACAGCGGTCCGTACGGGGCGGGAGTGTCGCGCCAGATGTTGGGCACGTTGTAGGTCAGCACGTTGTGCAGGCCCAGGCCGGTGGCCGGGCCGACGGCGTACGGATCGAGGCCGCGGGCCGCGATCTCGCCCTGCGCCAGATACGAATAGACATCGTTGGAGAACAGCGGCGGCGCCACCGACAGCGGGATGATCCACAGCAGCAGCGTGCGATCCAGCTGCGAGCGGCTGAGCCGATGGACGGGGGAGCCGCCGAAACCGCCGACCGCGAAGCGGCCGAGCAGCAGCCACGCCATCACGACGAAGACCGTGCCGATCATGCACAGCGCCAGCGACGAGGTCTGCCAGCGTGCGAAGACGCCGATCACCCGGACACCGGAGACCGGATTCTGCAGTACCGGCTGGGCGGCGACGCCCAGCGCGCTGATCGCCATGAGCACCGAGCCGGTGGCGCCGAGCAGACGAATTCGTTTGAACTGCGCGGTTTCCCGGCTGTCCAGCCCCGGCGCGTCGGCTTCGACGGTGTGTAGTACCGCGATGGTGTGATCGGCGGGCGGGACGTCCAGGCCCAGGGCCCGGCGTCCGATCTCGATGCTCCTACGCCATGCGCCTTCCACAACCGCCACGGAGGTCAAGCGTAGCCGGGGTGGGAGCCGCGGCCGTCGCAACGTCGCGGCGCGGGCCGTGACATATTGCACCGGCGGTCGATGCCCAGGTCGGAGCCGCATCCGGCTGCGATTCAGGGCACCCTTACTAGAATGCGGGAAATAATTCCGTCACACTGATGTTGTGAAAACCGTGGGTTTGCGGGAGAACGAGGTGAATACCGAGCGTCAGCAGGGCGCCCGGCCTTCCGCCGCGCCCGCGGCCGCCGCCGGTGAGGGGCATACTCGCGCGGCCGTCGTCCAGCTGCTGCTGGAGGAGGGGCCGATCACCGCGACGGCCATCGGGCAGCGGCTGGGTCTGAGCCCGGCCGGCGTGCGTCGTCATCTCGACGCGCTGATCGAATCCGGCGAGGCCCGGGCCATGCGCTCGGCACCGTGGCAACAGCAGGGCCGCGGTCGTCCCGCCAAGCAGTTCCAGCTGACCGCGGCCGGTCGCGGCCGGCTCGGCCACGCCTACGACGATCTGGCGGGAGCCGCGATGCGGCAGCTGCGCGAGATCGGCGGCGAGAACGCGATCATGGATTTCGCTCGCCGTCGCGTCGGTGTGATCGTCGCCGGTATCGATCGCCTGGCTCAGCACACCCCGGCCGCCACCTCGGAGAAGGCGGAGGAGATCGCCGAGGCGTTCAGCGACGCCGGATTCGCCGCCACCACTCGCAAGGTCGGCTCCGGCGTCCAGATATGCCAGCATCACTGCCCGGTCTCGCATGTGGCCGAGGAGTTCCCGGAACTGTGCGCCGCCGAACTCGAGGCGTTTCGCGAGCTGCTCGGAACCCACGTGCAGCGGCTCGCGACCATCGCCAACGGTGATTGCGCCTGCACCACCCACGTACCCCTGTCCGTTCCCCCGACGAGCAATCCCCCGACGAGCAATGCTCAGCCCGCCACCCGCGCCGTTGCACAGCCCGCAACGGCAGCTCGAAACGACTCCGGAAGGAGTGCCGAATGACGTCGACCACCGCGGCGAGCCGTGAATCCGATGCGCCCCAGAACCAGCCCCTGACCCAAGAGGAGACCATCGCCTCGCTGGGTACCTACGGCTACGGCTGGGCGGATTCGGATATCGCCGGCGCCAGCGCCAAGCGCGGCCTGTCCGAGGACGTCGTGCGCGACATCTCGGCGAAGAAGAACGAGCCCGAGTGGATGCTCAACGCCCGCCTCAAGGCGTTGCGGATCTTCGACCGCAAGCCGATGCCGAGCTGGGGCTCCAACCTCGAGGGCATCGACTTCGACAACATCAAATACTTCGTGCGCTCGACCGAGAAGCAGGCCGAGAGCTGGGAAGATCTGCCCGAGGACATCAAGAACACCTACGACAAGCTGGGCATCCCGGAGGCCGAGAAGCAGCGCCTGGTCGCCGGTGTGGCCGCCCAGTACGAGTCCGAGGTGGTCTATCACCAGATCCGCGAGGATCTCGAGGCCCAGGGCGTCATCTTCCTCGACACCGACACCGGCCTGCGTGAGCACCCGGAGATCTTCCAGCGGTACTTCGGCTCGGTGATCCCGGCCGGCGACAACAAGTTCTCCGCGCTGAACACCGCCGTGTGGTCGGGTGGCTCCTTCATCTACGTCCCGCCGGGCGTGCACGTCGACATCCCGCTGCAGGCCTACTTCCGGATCAACACCGAGAACATGGGCCAGTTCGAGCGCACCCTGATCATCGTCGACGAGGGCGCTTACGTGCACTACGTCGAGGGTTGTACCGCGCCGATCTACAAGTCCGACTCGCTGCATTCCGCGGTCGTGGAGATCATCGTGAAGAAGGGCGGCCGCTGCCGCTACACCACCATCCAGAACTGGTCGAACAACGTCTACAACCTGGTCACCAAGCGGGCCAAGGCAGAGGCGGGCGCGACCATGGAATGGATCGACGGCAACATCGGCTCCAAGGTCACCATGAAGTACCCGGCGGTCTGGATGACCGGCGAGTACGCCAAGGGTGAGGTGTTGTCGGTGGCGTTCGCGGGCGAGGGCCAGCACCAGGACACCGGCTCGAAGATGCTGCACCTGGCGCCGCACACCTCCTCGACCATCGTGTCGAAGTCGGTGGCGCGCGGTGGCGGCCGGGCGTCCTACCGCGGCCTGGTTCAGGTCAACAAGGGTGCGCACGGCTCCAAGTCGACCGTGAAATGCGATGCGCTGCTGGTGGATACGATCAGCCGCTCCGACACCTACCCCTACGTCGACATCCGCGAGGACGACGTGACGATGGGCCACGAGGCCACCGTCTCCAAGGTGTCCGAGGATCAGCTGTTCTACCTGATGAGCCGCGGCATGACCGAGGACGAGGCGATGGCGATGGTGGTGCGCGGCTTCGTCGAGCCTATCGCCAAGGAACTGCCGATGGAATACGCGTTGGAGCTGAACCGGCTCATCGAGCTGCAGATGGAAGGAGCGGTCGGCTGATGCCGGTCGAGAATGTGGCTGTCGCGGGCGAGGCCCGCATCCCGGCCGTCAACAAGGGTGAGCTGTTCGCCTCGTTCGACGTGGGCGCCTTCGAGGTGCCCTCGGCCCACGACGAGGCCTGGCGGTTCACCCCGCTGCGCCGGCTGCGTGGCCTGCACGACGGCACCGCGGTGCGTGACGGCCGAGCGGGTATCGAGGTCGCTGCCGTCGACGGCTCGGTGATCGACGGTGTGACGGTCGAGACTGTCGGCCGTGACGACGCCCGGCTCGGCGAGGGTGGGGTGCCCACCGATCGTGTTGCCGCCCAAGCCTATTCGGGTTTCGAACAGGCCACCGTGGTGTCGGTCGGCGCCGAGACCGAGGTCGGCCGCCCGGTCGTCGTCCGGGTCACCGGCCCCGGCGCGGACAAGACGGCCTTCGGACATCTGCAGATCCGGCTCGGCAACTTCGCGGTCGCGACGGTGGTCATCGATCAGCGCGGCAGCGGAACCTACGCGGAGAACGTGGAATTCGTGCTCGGCGACAGCGCCAAGCTGACCGTGGTCGCGGTCCAGGACTGGGACGACGACGCCGTGCACGTCACCGCCCATCACGCCAAGCTGGGTCGCGATGCCGTGCTGCGGCACACCGATGTGACCCTCGGCGGCGATCTGGTGCGGCTGACCGCGACCGTGCGCTACGACGGCCCCGGCGGCGACGCCGAACTGCTGGGCCTGTACTTCGCCGACGACGGACAGCATTTCGAGCAGCGCCTGCTGGTCGACCACGCGCAGCCGCACTGCAAGTCGAATGTGCTGTACAAGGGTGCGCTGCAGGGCGATCCGAGCTCGGCCAAGCCCGACGCGCACACCGTCTGGGTCGGCGACGTGCTGATCCGCGCGGAGGCCGAGGGCACCGACACCTACGAGGCGAACCGCAATCTGGTCCTCACCGACGGCGCCCGTGCCGATTCGGTGCCGAATCTCGAGATCGAGACCGGTGAGATCCTCGGCGCCGGCCACGCCTCGGCGACCGGCCGATTCGACGACGAGCAGCTGTTCTACCTGCGTGCTCGCGGTATTCCGGAGGAGGCCGCCCGCCGTCTGGTGGTGCGTGGTTTCTTCCACGAGATCATCCAGAAGATCGCGGTCGTCGAGATCCGGGAGCGGCTGGAGTCGGCCATCGAGGCCGAACTCGCCGCCATCGGTGCCTAGCACCGACGCGTCCCGGCAGCCCGAAACCTCCACCAGCCCAGAAGGAATGCAATGACCACCCTCGAAATCAAGGACCTGCACGCCGAAGTCGCCAATCCCGACGAGAACGGCGAGCCCATCAAGATCCTCAAGGGCGTGAACCTCACCGTGAAGTCGGGCGAGACCCACGCCATCATGGGCCCGAACGGCTCCGGCAAGTCCACCCTGTCCTACGCCATCGCCGGGCACCCGAAGTACATCGTGACCCAGGGTTCGATCACCCTCGACGGCGAGGACGTGCTGGCCATGTCCGTCGACGAGCGCGCCCGCGCCGGCCTGTTCCTGGCCATGCAGTACCCGGTCGAGGTGCCGGGTGTGTCCATGTCGAACTTCCTGCGCACCGCCGCGACCGCCGTGCGCGGCGAGGCCCCGAAGCTGCGCCACTGGGTCAAGGAAGTCAAGGAGTCGATGGGCGAGCTGGAAATCGACGCCGCCTTCGCCGACCGCAGCGTCAACGAGGGCTTCTCCGGCGGTGAGAAGAAGCGCCACGAAATCCTGCAGCTGGGCCTGCTCAAGCCGAAGATCGCCATCCTCGACGAGACCGACTCCGGTCTGGACGTCGACGCGCTGCGCATCGTCTCCGAGGGCGTCAACCGCTACAAGGAGCGCGAGAACGGCGGCGTCCTGCTGATCACCCACTACACGCGGATCCTGCGCTACATCCAGCCGCAGTTCGTGCACGTGTTCGTGGGCGGCCGCATCGTGGCCGAGGGCGGCTCCGAGCTGGCCGACGAACTCGACGCCAACGGCTACGTCCGCTTCACCCAGACCGCGACCGCGGGAGCCTGATATGACCGCTGTGACACGCACACTCGACGTCGCCAGGATCAGGGCCGATTTCCCGATCCTGAACCGGACGGTGCGTGACGGAAAACCGTTGGTGTACCTGGATTCCGGGGCCACCTCGCAGCGACCGCTGGCCGTCCTGGACGCCGAACGCGAATTCCTCACCCACACCAACGCCGCCGTGCACCGCGGCGCGCATCAGCTCGCCGAGGAGGCGACCGACGCCTACGAGGGCGCCCGGGCCGATATCGCGCGCTTCGTGGGCGTGGAGGCGAACGAGATCGTCTTCACCAAGAACGCCACCGAGTCGCTGAACCTGGTGACGTATTCGTTCTCCGACGACCGCTTCCCGTACCACGTGGGACCGGGCGACGAGATCGTGATCACCGAGCTGGAGCATCACGCGAATCTCGTTCCGTGGCAGGAACTCGCGCGTCGCACCGGTGCCACCCTGAAGTGGTACGGCATCACCGACGACGGGCGCATCGATCTGGATTCGCTGGAATTGTCGCCCGCGACCAAGGTCGTCGCGTTCACCCATCAGTCGAATGTGACCGGTGCGGTCGCCGACGTGCCCGAGATGGTGCGCCGCGCCAAGGCGGTCGGCGCCCTGGTGGTGCTCGACGCCTGCCAGTCGGTCCCGCACATGCCGGTGAACTTCCGTGAGCTCGGCATCGATTTCGCCGCCTTCTCCGGGCACAAGATGCTGGGTCCGTCCGGTGTCGGCGTGCTCTACGGCCGCTACGCCCTGCTCGAGGAGACCCCGCCGTTCATCACCGGCGGATCCATGATCGAGACGGTCACCATGGAAGCCACCACCTACGCGGCGCCGCCGCAGCGGTTCGAGGCCGGCGTGCCGATGACCTCGCAGGTGGTCGGATTGGGCGCGGCCGTGCGGTATCTCGAGGCGATCGGGATGGACGCCGTTGCCGCGCACGAACATACGCTGGTCGGCGCCGCCCTGGAGGGACTCGGCGCGATCGACGGCGTGCACATCGTGGGACCGACCGAGAACGTGGATCGCGGTGGCGCGGTGTCGTTCGTGGTCGACGGAATCCACCCGCACGACGTGGGCCAGATCCTGGACGACGAGGGCGTGGCCATCCGCGTCGGGCACCATTGCGCCTGGCCGCTGATGCGCCGGCTCGGCGTACCCGCCACCGCCCGGGCCTCCTTCGCGGTCTACAACACCCTCGACGAGGTGGAGGCGCTGGTGGCCGCGGTCCGTAAGGCACAGAAATTCTTCGGTGTGGCCGACCGTTGAATCCGGTGAGCGCGAGCGACCAGTGAACGGGGCGTGAGATTTCGCAATGCGTATGGAACAGATGTACCAGGAAGTGATCCTGGACCACTACAAGCATCCGCACCACCGCGGGCTGCGGGAGCCGTTCGGTGCCGAGGTGCATCACGTCAACCCGACCTGCGGTGACGAGGTGACCCTGCGGGTGCACATCGACGACAACGGTGACGTCGCCGATGTGTCCTACGACGGGCAGGGTTGCTCGATCAGCCAGGCCGCTACCTCGATCCTCACCGATCAGGTCATCGGCCAGCCCGTGCAGCAGGCGCTGAAGGTGGTCGACTCCTACAGCGAGATGATCTCGAGCCGCGGCACGGTCGAGGGCGACGAGGACATGATCGGCGACGGCATCGCGCTGGCCGGTGTGTCGAAATATCCGGCCCGGGTGAAATGTGCCCTGCTGGGCTGGATGGCGTTCAAGGACGCCGTGGTGCGGATAACCTCGGCCGAAGAGACCAAGCGGACCATGGGCAACGGGTCCGCCGGAAATGGGGAACGTCATGACTGAGACGCCGGCAACCGAACAGACGGACACCGAGGCCGAACTGTCCCAGGAGCAGATCGCGCTGCTCGAGGATATGGAAGAGGCGATGCGTGACGTCGTCGACCCCGAACTCGGCATCAACGTGGTCGATCTGGGACTGGTCTACGGGATGCGGGTCGAGGAGGACGTGGCCGTCCTCGACATGACCCTCACCTCCGCGGCCTGCCCGCTCACCGACGTCATCGAGGACCAGTCGCGAAACGCGCTGGTACGCAGCGGTTTGGTGGAGGATCTGAAGATCAACTGGGTCTGGATGCCGCCGTGGGGTCCGGACAAGATCACCGACGACGGCCGCGAGCAGCTGCGCGCACTGGGCTTCACGGTCTGATTCTCGTCACCGGGTAGGGGGCGAAGTGGACATCCGGGTTCGCCGTGGAGCAGGATCGCCTGCGTCCAGTACGCAGACTCGAACGGGGTGGATTCACGGATGTCCCATATGTTTACGCGCGTCCGCTCGGCGGCCGTCGCAGTGATGGCCGGTGCGGGTTTCGCGGTGGCCGGTGCCGCCGGTTCGGCTCAGGCCGACGGTGACCTGCACGGTGCGATCGCCTACTCCGACAGCAGCGGAGTGGTCGCCGCGGCCACCAATTTCGCCGACGCGCCCAGCGCGGATGCCGCGGCCCGGGCGCACTGCGGCCGCGGTGATTGCCGCGTCATCTTGGATTTCAGCAACGGCTGCGGTGCTGTCGCCCAGGGAGCGGACGGCCGGATCGCGGTCGGCTGGGGTCCGACCCAGGTCGAGGCGGAGAAGCAGGCGAGGGATTTCCTGGGGCCGAGCGCCCCGCCGTTCCCCGACCTGGGGAGCGCGATCCCGCGCCCGGCGAACATCGCCTTGAGCAGTTGCACCGCGAACGCGCACTGAACGTTTCACACCCGCGGCGGCCGACCTGGTTCCAGGTCGGCCGCCGTTGTTTTCCCCGGGAAGGCCTGCTGCGCGATATCGTGAGGGCCGAATTGCCGGACCGGCCGAAACGGTAGGAGCAGCAGTGGATTTCGACATACCCTCCGAGCTCAGCGACTATCTGGCCGAACTGGATGCCTTCATCGACCGTGAGATCGTGCCGCTCGAACGCGAGAACGACAACATCCGCTTCTTCGACCACCGCCGAGAGGACGCGCGCACCGACTGGGATCACGGCGGGCTGCCCAGCGCCGAGTGGGAGGAGTTGCTCGCCGAGACCCGCCGCCGAGCCGATGCCGCCGGGCACTACCGCTACGCATTCCCACCCGAATACGGCGGCCGCGGCGGCGACAACCTCGATATGGCCGTCATCCGCGAACACCTCGCCCGCCGGGGACTCGGCCTGCACTGCGATCTGCAGAACGAACATGCCGTGGTCGCCAACAACGTGGGCCTGCTGCTGATGCTGGAATACGGTTCGCCACAACAGCAGGCGGAGTGGGTGGAGGGCCTGGCGGCGGGCACGAAATTCTTCGCCTTCGGCATCACCGAACCCGAACACGGTTCCGACGCCACGCATATGGACACCCGCGCGGTGCGCGACGGCGACGGCTGGGTGATCAACGGCGAAAAGACCTGGAATACCGGCATTCACACCGCCGACGCCGATCTGATCTTCGCGCGCACCGCCGGCGAGGCGGGTGACGGCACCGGTATCACCGCATTCCTGGTGCCACCCGATACCCGTGGATTCACGGTCGAGGAATATCTGTGGACCTTCAACATGCCCACCGATCACGGGCGGGTCACCCTGCGCGATGTGCGCGTCGGCGCCGACGCCGTCTTCGGACCCGAGGGCCGCGGTCTGGCGGTGGTCCAGCACTTCTTCAACGAGAACCGGATTCGCCAGGCGGCGTCGAGTCTCGGAGCGGCGCAATACTGCATCGACCGGGCGGTGGCATATGCCAAGGAGCGCAAGCCCTTCGGCAAAGCGCTCGCCGAGAATCAGGCGATCCAGTTCCCGCTGGTCGAATTGCACACCCAGTGCGAGATGTTGCGCACGCTGATCCACAAGACCGCCTGGACCATGGATCGGCACGGCACCTTCGCCGCGTCCGAACAGGTGTCGATGTGCAATTACTGGGCCAACCGATTGTGTTGTGAGGCAGCCGATCGCGCCATGCAGGTGTTCGGCGGCCTCGGCTATTCCCGCCACCAGCCCTTCGAACACATCTACCGCCACCACCGCCGCTATCGAATCACCGAGGGGGCGGAGGAGATTCAGATGCGGCGAGTAGCGGGCTACCTGTTCGGATTCATGTCCTCCCGGGCGCCCAAGGGCGTGTGAGCAGCGCGAAACGGCCCCGCGTCCGGTGAGGGAACCGCGGGGCCGTGACAGCGCTGGGTAGCGACGTTACTTCTGAGCCTGCACCACGATGGTGCCGACGATCTTGTCGGCGAAGGTCTGGTTCTTCTCGTCCCACAGCGGCCACAGGTAGCCGAGGCCGCACAGGGCGTTGTCGAGAATGTGGCAGAGCTTGCGCACGAAGGCCATGCCGAAACCGAGCACCTGACCGTCGGCTTCCTTGATCACGCGGATGCCGACGACCTTCTTACCGGGCGTCTGACCGGTCGTGCCCTCCTGATGGATGAGCCACAGTCCGAGGCCCACACCCACGGCGATGGCCAGCAGCAACAGGATGATGCCGACCGCGGTCAGGCCGCCCCCCGTGCACGTGCTGGAGTAGGAATACGACGAGCTGTACGGGTCGTCGTCGAACGAGCAGTCCACGTCCTTGGTGCCGAGCCCGAACGCGAGCCCGTACAGGATGGCCAGCGGGACGCCGACGATCAGCGCGTCGATGAGGTAGCCGCCGACGCGCGCGAACCAGCTGGCGTACGGTGCGGGCGGGCCGAATCCCGGCTGCTGATAGCCGTATCCGGGTCCGGCCGGCGGGTAACCGGGCGCACCGTAATTCGGTTGTGCCGCACCGTATCCCGGAGGCGGTGTCCCGTAACCCGGAGGGGGAGCGGCATATCCGGGCGGCGGCGCGCCGTAACCCGGCGGGGGTGCGCCGTAGCCCGGCTGCGGGCCGGCGGGCGGATACCCGTAGCCCGGTTGCCCCGGCTGGCCGTACGGGCCGTTCGGGTCCGACGGGTTGGTCATATGTGGTTCCTCCGGAAGCTGGTGGTACGGGGACGATCCGGGCCCCGACCAGGTCGAACTGTGATTGCACCGTACGGTAACCGCCAGGCCCCGCCAAAGTATGGCCGACCCGCGCGCAATGGGCGCGCCGAACAGTCGGATATCTCACGATTGCCTGATTCGGCGAATGTCCCGGAATCGGCGCGGACGGGGCGCTATGCCCCCTTGCGAGTCTGTTTCGTGGCCTTGGGCGCCGCTTTCTTCGCGGTCGACTTGCTCGCCGACTTGCCGGTGGATTTCGACGCGGCCCGCTTCGTGGTCGCCTTCGCGGTCGACTTGGCCGCGGATTTCGAGGCGCGGCCCCGGCTCGACTTCCCGGATTCCCCACCGCGGCCGGTGGCTTCGAGGCTGCGCTGCAGCGCGGCCACCAGATCGACCACCTCGGCATCCATCTGCGCCGGTTCTGCCTCTTCGTGGCGGGTGACGCGGTCGGATCCCGATTCGATGGCCTCGTCGAGCAGCTTCTTCAGCTCGATCTGATACTCGTCGGTGTACTGATCGGGATCGAAATCCTCCGACATGCTGTCGACCAGCGTCTGCGCCATCGCGACCTCCTGCGAGCGCGGCGCGGCGGCATCGTCGAGCGATTCGAATTCGGCGGCCCGCACCTCGTCCGGCCACAGCAGCGTCTGCAACACCAGCACCCCGTCACGCACCCGCAGCGCCGCCAGCCGCGTCTTCTGCCGCAGCGTGAAATGCACCAGCGCGACCCGGTCCACCTGATCGAGCGTCTTCGCGAGCAACACGTACGCCTTGGGTGTCGTGGAGTCGGGCTCGAGATAGTAACTGCGGTCGAACAGGATCGGATCGATCTGCTCGGAGGGCACGAACTGCAGCACCGGAATCTCGTGCTTCTCGGCCACCGGCAACTTCGCGAAATCCTCGTCGGTGAGAATCACCTTGTCGCCCTCGGGCGACTCGTACGCCTTATCGATATCCGCGAAGGCCACCGACTGCCCGCACACCGTGCAGACACGGTCGTACTTGATCCGTCCGCCGTCCTTGGCGTGGACCTGATGAAACCTGATGTCATGGTCCTCGGTGGCGGTATAAACCTTCACCGGAACATTCACCAGCCCGAACGCGATGGAACCCTTCCAGATCGATCGCATGGAGTCGATGCTACTGATGACCGGTTGGTTTTGTCCGGTGAAGCGTCGCGACCTGCGGGTTCGCGGTTGTTGGTGAGTGTCGCCGGTTGCTGATTGTTGCTGTTTGTGGACCTGTGGACGTCCTGATACAAACGTCGTTTGCCCACGTGCAGTGCTATTTTCGAGACGTTTCGCGCCGACAGCTGAACCGTCCGTCAGGGTCGATTCGCCGTTTTGACCGCTTTGGCTGGCGCGCAATGTTGTGATACGGATATGCGCATCTAAACATTAGTCGCGACTGTGTCGGCGCGCACGTGGTCAACGTGCGGCGGCGGATCGGATGAGGTGCAAAGCGCGTTGTTCAAACTCGAAAAGCTCGCTGCCGCAGAGAAATCGGCCGACGTTATCCGCCGCGAGGCGACCAAGATCGACAAAACGGTGACCGACTTCGCGACCGAGGTCGAATTGGTGCTCGCCGAAGCGCTCACTGCCCTCACGATCAGCGCCGGGCCGACGTCTCTGACTATGGTCAACACCGACGTCGCCTGAGCATCTCCTTCCCCGATTTCCGCCCGGTCAACGAGCAGCAGCCGCCCCGCTAGGCGAAGTGGACCAACGCGTCAATCGCGACGCGCCGGTCCCGTTCCCATCTTCGGTGTGCCCCCGGCGGGGCACTGTGAACATGGGACCGGGTCCGAACTGCGATTTCCTAAAGGACAGTTGGCTATTGACGCTGATTACCAGCTGTGAATCGGGTGTTTCGTCGCTGATGCCCGGCAGGTCGTGACGTGCTCGTGCAGCTGCGCCGTCACCCCGAACGAGCAAACAGCATCCGCCACGCTCGGCCGTTGCTCACCACCCATCGCGGTGAACACTGCCTGCCTCGTCGGTCGGGTCGAACTGGCGCCCGGTGGGCGTGGCGTGAGTGGCGGCAGGACTATCGGCTTGACCGGGGGACGGCAATGGCGGTCAGCGTGTTCGTGGGTGACGTGTCTGCCATCTGCTCGATCTCCCAGTCAGGCACCGGCCGCGCTTGCCGTAGAGCGAGGCCGGTGCGCTACTCGGCGGTGATGTACCCCGCCTTCACCAGCAGTGCGTCGCGCATCTCGGTGACGAGTTCCTGTAGCGGCTTCGTCTCGCCGGCAACGCTCTTCGCCTCTTCAACGGCTTCGCCGATGAGCTTGGCCTGCTCGATCGAGACGATATGGAATGTGTGGTGCTTCTTGAACTCCTTGCCGACATTGCCGGCCAGCCCGCCTTCGAGGCAGAGCTTGCTCAGCAGGTCGACTTTTGCGACCCCGGAGCCCTCGCTGAAGTCGAGGTCGGCCAGATCCACCCACACGATATTGGGTGCGGTGGTCGACTCGAAGACGTAGCGGAGGTTTGTCAGGTCACAAACCGTTTGCCACAGCGTCTGCGAGGCGTCCGGCTTGCCCGGCTCGGCGAGGCGGAATGGCTGGGCGGCGTTGTGGATGATGCTGTACATCGCCGCGATGGCCTGCAATTGGGTCTTCGGCTGGACCTGATGTTTCACGTAGTACAACGCGCGGGCGAACCGATCGCGAGCATCGCACGTGCCCGGCAAGGGGGCGTCGCCGCCGAGCCCCTCGAAATTTTTCACCAGTTCGAGCTGCTTGTCATAGGTCGGCGAATTCGTCATCACGAGGTAGTCCCGGCTGTGGAAAATATTCAGTTCGCCGCCGATGTACTCGAGGATCACAGAGTCGCCGGACGCATCGTCCAGCGCGAGGTGGATCGCCGGGTGACTACCGCCGGTCGGATCCGTCATCGGGACCACTTGCGGGTCGTTCTGCCGGGTCCAGTCCACGGCCGCAGCGACGGTGGGGAAGTTGTCCAGGTAGTACTGCAGCCACACCGACATCGCCAATTGAGGACGTGAATCATCGGGTTTGCCGTACTCCGACTCGGCCAGCCACAGCACATGTCCAGCCATGCCCTTCTCATTGATGCCGTCCGCCGAGAGGATGTCGTAGACACCGGAGACGACACTGCCGTACTTGGCCATCCAGCGGAGCTTGCCTCTGACTCGATCGTCGCGCTCGATACCGCGTGGAAGCTTCCAAATGTTGGTATGCAGCTCCTGGTGGAAGTCCATGTTGCGACCGACGATGACTGCTCCGCCGGCATCCGGCCAGATCACACGAGTGCACATGAAATGGGTCCCACTTTCTCCTCGACATGGGTCCATCGCCTTGGGGATGCGCCGATTTGGCAGGGAGAAGCCGTGACGCCATGCTAGGCCACACCATCCCGGTAGGCAGGGATCTGCTCGGAATGGCACGGACCCGGGCCGTCCGTGCCGAGATTGGTACCAGCTATGCCGCTGGTCCGGTCACTTTGTGTCCGGGCCCGCGCGGCGGTGTAGATGCGAGGGCACACATGCGGTGACCGCAGAGATCGACCTATGGAAACAGGGTCAAGTCCAAGCGGGTGGTGTATCGGGGTGATTTCCGCGTGATCCTGTTCGATCAGGCGGTCAGTGCGGGGGTGG
>NZ_LZML01000025.1:0-1300 GCF_001665695.1 Nocardia sp. 852002-51101_SCH5132738
CTGAAAAGCGGAAGGTCGCCGGTTCGATCCCGGCCTTGGCCACCACATCCCCCTGACATATCACCTGGTCAGGGGGATTTTTCGTGTTCTTCGGCAATGAGGGCCGCTGCCAGGATTGACCGCTGGTATCCGCCCCGATCCGCGCAATGTCGCACGTTCGTTGCACGCGCCGACCGCCGGTCTACCGGCAACCGACTGCTCTTCCCCGCCTTCCTCATACTGGCCGCCCTCAGCGGAAGTCGGGCGTGTCAAGGATGCGCAGCACCGCGTAGCGGACGCCGTAGGTGGTCCTTGACTCGTTCGGCTGGAGCGAGACGATTCGGCTATGAGGAGGGTGGGGAAACCTCCGCCAACCCGCCCGGCGCCAGTGGCCCGGAGCTGAGCGCTCCTCTATCTACTAGATATAAGGCGAATTCGGCAGCGACCCGACGCAAGTTGTGGCGGAAACCCGATGCGGACGGAAGGACCGTCGTCCGCACCGGGTAACCGGTGTCCCGATGTGACCAGCATCGGGGGATCGGCTGGAGTCGACGTCGTTGGCGACTCACTCACCGGCGGCGCTGCCGGTGGCCGAAGCGGTGGGAAGGGGGCCGGAGCCCCCTCCGGGTCACTCGTAGGCGGCTGCGGGGTCGTAGCTGTCGGCGGCTGCCTGGCTGGCGATGTCCTGGAGGTGGTGCGGGTGGCAGCGGTAGGTGGTGCGTCCGAAGAGGGCGGGCTGGATCTCGGTGGCGGGGGCGTCGCAACCGCGGATTCCGCAGATGTAAGTGGTGGTGGTGCTCATCGGGAGGTCCTTCCTCGTTGCTGTGGTCGATCTGGGCTTGTCCAGACCGCCGGTGTGGGGTGCGGAAAAGGGTGGGCGAATGCCCATCACGAAGTGACGCGTAGCGCCCTTTGCAGTGCCCTGCGCCGGTGGTATGCCTTCGGCAGATCGTCCACAGCAATGGGGAAGGATCGGTGAGCGCTGGAACCTGCTGGTGTGGAACCGAATTGCGGCGGCCCCGGTACCGAGGTCCTGGTGAGCTTCTTCGGATATCCGGCTACCGAGGGTGACCACAGCCGGTCGACTGAGCTGGTGGCCGGCCGATCGGTCCTCGGCTGCGGGAGGCCCGGCCGGGTACGGCAGACGGAGTGCCCAGCACTGCCACTCGTTGCGAGAAGGGGCCAGATAGGAACAGTCGTCGTCACTGCGCCGCCCGCGCGGTACCGACGTGCCGACGCGCCGCGTGCGACGCCCCATCAGCGCGCGTTGCGCGTCGCCGCGCGGCGGAGCCGCGCGGGCGGCGCAGCAGGCGCGCCTTGA
>NZ_LZML01000026.1:0-11357 GCF_001665695.1 Nocardia sp. 852002-51101_SCH5132738
CACGCAGCCAGATCCTCATCAACCAGCACGAAAACACATGCTACCCAACAACATCACGAAGTGATGCTGGAGTACTAGGCCGTATGCGGTGGTGGAAAGTACTCGGCTTGGCAGGAGCCGCGGGTGTCGCGGCGACCGGAGTGGTCATCGTGCGCTCCGAGCGCAAGCGCCGGGCCTACACCCCGGATCAGGTCCGGGAGCGCCTGCACGCCCGCCTCGGCGACCAAGCCGAGCCGATCGGCGACGGCGAGGACTGATCCGGGACGGGAAGCGTTCGCCCGCAACAGTTTCCATTCCGTGGGCGCGCAGTGGTGAGCGAACTGTTCTTGTCGGAAGAAAGCCCCAGTTCGTAGGTCAGTAGTTACCGCCGGGCGGGTATTCGGAGAAGAACTGCTGCAGGAACGGGGTGGCGGCGTCGAGGCCCCACCGGACAGCGCCGAGTGGGTAATGGGTGACCAGGTCACCGCCCACCCAGTCCCGACATCGCAATCCCTCGCACGAACGACTTCTGCGCGAACGCGTAGATCACCAGCATCGGCGCCACCATCAGGATGGAGGTCGCCATGAGGATCGGCCAGTTGGTTTCGTACTGGCCCTGCAGGCGCACCAATCCCAGTGTGAGCGTGGAGATCTCGTCGCGCTGGATCATCACCAGCGGCCACAGGAAGTCGTTCCACACCGTCACCCAGGTGAGGACCGCGAGCACCATCACCGCCGGGCGGGCGTGGGGGAGCAGAACGCGCCAGTAGGTCTGCCAGACCGAGCAGCCGTCGAGAATGGCGGCTTCCTCCAGTTCGACCGGCAGGGTGATGAAGAACTGGCGCATGAGGTAGGTGCCGAAGGCGCTGCCGAACAGGCCCGGCACGATCATGGCCAGCGGGCTGTCCACCCAGCCGAAGGTGCGCATGAGGATGAACTGGGGGATGACGGTGACGGTCGCCGGGACCATCAGGGTGGCGAGGTAGGCGACGAACAGGACGTCGCGACCCTTGAACGGCAAGCGGGCGAAGGCATATCCGGCCAGCGAACAGAAGAACACCTGACCCGCGGTGACACAGCCGGCGTAGAGCACGGTGTTGAAGAAGATCCGCCCGAACGGCATCAGGTCGAAGATGTCGCGGTAGTTCGACCACGCCGGGTGGGCCGGGAGGATGCTGGTGTCGGAGATGTTGCCCTGCTTTTTCAGCGAACTCGACAACGCCCACAGCAGGGGAAACAGCGCGCACCATGCCATCGCGACGAGCACCAGGTACAGCAGTATCCCGCGCCCGGTACGGCGGAGAACGGCACGATTCGCGGTCGCGGTCGCCACCTAGGCCTCGCTTTCGTAGGCATCGCCGCGGGTGAATCGCAATTGGAGCAGTGTCAATGCCAGCAGGATCGCGAAGATCACCCAGGCGAGTGCACAGGCGTAGCCGATGTCGTCGAAGGAGAAAGCGTTCTGGTACAGCATGATTCCGAGCACGTACGTGCCGGTTTCGGGACCGCCCTTGCCGCCGGTGAGGACGTAGGCCTGATCGAACACCTGGAACGAGTTGATGACCGTGATGACGAACGCGAACGCCAGCGCGGGCCGGATCAGCGGCACGGTGATCGAGCCGAACCGGCGCACCGCTCCGGCGCCGTCGATACGGGCGGCCTCGTAGATGTCAGCCGGTATGCCCTGCATGGCGGCGAGCAGGACGACGGTGACGAAGGGGACGCTCTTCCACACACTGACCAGGCACAGCGAGACCATCGACCACCCGGGGTCGGTGAGCCACGGGACCGGACCGATGCCGATCCAGCCGAGGGCGGTGTTGAGCACGCCGTAGTCGGTGCTGAAGGTGAGCCGCCACACCACGGCCATCGCCACGGTCGAGGCGACCAGCGGCATGAACATGATGCTGCGAAAGATGCCGATACCCTTCAGTTGTCGATTCAGGGCCGCCGCGACGGCGATACCGATGGCGATGGTCGGGATCAGCGTGCCGACGGTGAAGATCACCGTGTTGCGCAAGGCCACCCAGAACAGCGGGTCGTGTGCGAAGAGCCGGCGGAAGTTGCCGATACCGATGAACTTCGGCGGACTGAACAGATCCCAGCTGTGCAGGCTCAGATACAGCGTGAACACCAAGGGGAAGGCCATGAACACCGCGACCGCGATCAGGTTGGGGGCGATGAACATTCGGCCCGCGGTGGCCTTGCGCCGGCTCAGCGGTGAGCGATGGTTGCTCACTGTGCCCGGTGAGGTCCGGGACACCTGCACCCCGTCGGCACAGCGAACCGCTGTGCGATTGTCGCTCACTGCGCCTCCAGGAGGTCGTTGATCTGCCGGGCGAGGCCGTGCTTGAACCACTCCGCGGAGGCGGCGCCGCGGAACACGTGGTCGTATCCCTGCTGGATCACCGCGTCGACACGTGGCCATGCGGGTGTGACCGGCAGGTTGTTGGCGTGGTCGCCGCCGTGGAACACCTCGAGGTTGTGCACCTTCGCATGTGCCTGCGCGAACCCGTCGGAGCCGAGCGCCGATTTCAACGCGGGAACGAACAGTCCCGATTTCGCGATGACCGCCTGACCGACCGGCCCGGTGGCGAATTTGACGAATTCCCAGGCCTGCTCCTTGCGCGGGCTGTCTGCGGCGATGGACAGGCCGGTGGTGCCGATATCGGACCGCGCGGCGGTACCGCGCGGGCCGACCGGTAGCACCGTGACGTCGAAATCGAGGTCTTCCTGGCCGGCGTAGGTGCTGTACATCCAGTGCCCGGACAACGCCATCGCGGCTTTGCCCTGGGCGAACATGTCCGACGAGGAAAGCGATTGCTGGAATTCGATTGTCGGCATCACCCGGTGCTTGGTGGACAGGTCGGTGTAGAACTGAACGCCCTCGATGAAGGCGTCGTTGTCGATGTTGGTGCGGGTCGGGTCGACGGACGGGGTGAACCATTCGATGCCGTTGTTCATCCCGAAGCAACTGGCGGAGTAGTAGACGGTCCAGGGATCCACGAACCCCCATTGGATGACGTCGCCGGAGCTGTCACGTTTGGTCAGCGCCTGTGCGGCGCCGAGGAATTCGTCGAAGCTCCAGGCATCTTCCCAGCGTGTGGGCGGAGGTGCGAGTTTGGCGTCGGCGAAGAGTTTGCGGTTGTAGTAGAGGAAGATTCCGGCCCACTGCTCGGGCAGCGCGTGCTGCGCGTTCTTGTAGCGGAACGTGTTGTACAAGGGCATCGAACTGTCCTTCTTCAGCTCGGCCGCGTACACTGGGTCCTTGTCCAGGATCGTGTCGAGATTTTCGAAGATGCCGCGTTCGGCGAGAAAGGAATAGGACAGATCCCACGACATCAGCACGTCCGGGCATTTACCGCCCGCACAGTAGGTCAGGATCTGAGTCTGTGGATCAGGGCCGGACATCTGAGTCCGGATCTTGATGTCCGGGTGCAGCTTGCGAAACTCGTCGATGATCTCGAGCCGGACCTTCGCCTCGTCGGGTTTGGCCTGGAAGAAGAAGGTGAGCGCGTCGTCGTTGTCACCGCAACCGGCTATCGAGGACGCGGCCGCCGCCGCCCCGGCCGCCGCCGCACCCCGCAGGAGCGTGCGCCGGTCGAACCTTCGAGTCGATGCCACCCGCGCCCCCGTTCGGCTGCAACAAGCGAACTTCATTGCAGAAGAACGTAATACCGCGGGGGCTGATTCGTCTGGAAAATACGCACGAGACAGGCCGCACGTGCCCTCCCGCTCGTGACCGGGCCGGGGCAGCCCGTGGACATGCGGGCAGATTCTCGGCAATCCCAGGTGGGCAAACTCTGGTCAACCCCCTCGATGCCCACGCGCGGCATACTGGAGTCATAGCGCCGACGTCGTCCTCGGGAGGATCGAGATGGCAAACAACGGGCCTTTCGGGATCGATCCGGAAGAATTCGAGCGCGCTCTGCGCGAGGCGGAAGTCGAGTTTCGCGACCTGCTCGGTAAGGCCGCCGGATACCTCGACCGCAGCACCGTCAATTCGCTGACGTCGCTGTTCGGCCAGTTCGTTCAGCCGGATCGCGCGCGGACGCCGGAACCGGACGACGCGACGACCGGGGAGACCGGCAGCGGGGTGTGGGCCGTCTACAGCGTCGACGACGCCGGTGAGGCCCGGGTCGAGCAGGTCTTCCCGACCGAACTCGAGGCCTTACGCGCACATCGCGACAATACCGACGAACGCCGCAAGGTGCGATTCCTGCCCTACGGCGTCCCTGCCGGCGTGCTCGACCAGACCTGAGGGCGCAACGGCCGGCCGCGACCTTCCCGGGTGGCCGTCCCAGCGGTCTCCTCAGTGCGGCGTCGCCGTCGCATTCTCGACCGCCAGGGCGAGAGCCTGCGGGTCCTCGTCGGGTTGACCGGTGCCGGTGGTGATCAGGTCGTGCAGGCTCCGGTCGATGTAGAACGACCAGCCCTTGCGGCAGGCGTCGAAGCATTCGAACGCCGGGGTGAGGCCGACGTGGGTGAAGCGGAGTTCGGTGGTGTCGGCGCGGCGGGTGATCTCGAAACGGATTTCGGTGTCGTTCCATTCGGTCTGGTCGTCGACCAGGGTGAGCCGGGCGTCCAAAACGCGCCAGACGACGCGGTCGTGCGGGACGACCTCGGTGACCTCGATGGTGGCGCGATGCACGCCCGGAACCTCGTACGTGAAGACGTCTCCGGGCTTTTCGCTGCGTCCGGTGAGCGCTTTCGACCACCAGCCACGCACGTCGAGCACGGCGCCGAAGGCGGTTTCGGGGGTCCGGTCGACGGCGAAGGTCGTCGTGAAGTTCTGCTCGGTCATGGGGTGCTCCCTGAAGGGGTGGGTGAATCGGCCGCGATATTCAACCGATGGGTTGACAGTAGGTGCGGGAAGACGGAATAGTCAACCATGTGGTTGAGAATTCTTCGGAGCGGCTCGACGTGGTGTTCCACGCGCTGTCGGACTCCACGCGCCGCTCGATGCTGCGCACACTGGCGCGTCGTCAGTGCAGCGTGGGGGAGCTGGCTGCCCCGTTCGACATCTCGCTCGCGGCCGCGTCCAAGCACATCAAAGTGCTCGAGCGCGCGGGGCTGGTACGACGCAGCGTGCACGGGCGCACCCATCTGTGCCGGCTCGATCCGCACCCGTTGCGAGAGTGCGCCGAATGGGTGAACTTCTACGAGCGGTTCTGGAATCAGAGCCTCGACGCTTTGGAAGCAGCACTGCTACAGGAGGATTCGCGAGATGAGTGACTACGGGGAGGTCGTCGAACCGGGCGCGGTCCGCATCGAACGGCTACTGCCCGGGCCCATCGAACGGGTCTGGGCGTATCTGACCGATATCGACAAGCGCGCGACCTGGCTGGCCGGCGGGCTGCTCGAACAGGTCACCGGCGGCCGGGTCGAACACATCTTCCGGATTCACGAGCTCACCGGCGAAGGCGATCCCGTCGCGGTGGCCGACCGCAGGCACGGCGAGGTGCTCGAATGGGATCCTCCGCATCTGCTGCGCCACACCTGGAGCAGCGGCGGCGGCCTCGCCGACTCGGAGGTGACCTTCGCGCTCGAGCAGGTCGCCGACAAGGTCCGTCTGACGGTCACCCACCGCCGGCTCCCGACCCGCGGCGAGATCCTCGATATCGCCGCCGGCTGGCACACCCACCTGGACATCCTGCACGCCAGGCTCGCGGCATCCGCACCGGATCCGTTCTGGCCGAAGTTCGATTCCCTTCGCGCGGAATACGAATCGCTGCTTCCGGATTCGTCGAATGACCGCTGATCTAGGCAACCGCAGGTGCCACGAGGCCGTAACCACCTTTGTCGCAACGCATCTGGTGCGCGCGAGCCGGTCGAGCGATGGCACGCCGTCGAGCTGGTTCCACACCGGTGCGCCCAGCGAGGAACTGAACGGAGTCCTCAGAGTGGGCGCTGCGATCCCGCACGAGATCGAGCAGTTGCGCACACTGTTCGACGGCGTACCGGCATGCTGGCATTTCTGGCCGGACGTCGATTCGCCGGAGATTCCGGAGCTCCTGCGGCGGCGCGGACTGGAGTTGTTCGAAACCGAGCCGCTGATGATGCTCGCCGATCCCGACCGAGCCGCGTACCTGGAACGCGGACGACCGGAGCCGATCGAGGACGTGGCCGGCGATGCCGGCCTCGCCGAGTGGGCGCGACTCTGGTCGGGTGTGACCGATGTCGACGATCTCGTGCCAGGCCTGCGTGAGGGGATGGATCGGAGGTCCACCCGCTACCTGCTCTGGCGTGACGGCGGGGAGGTGCTCGGCTGTGCCGCCGTCGTCACCTGCGCCGCGGGCGCATCGCTCGAGCACATCGTGACCCGAGCCGATCATCGCGGAGAAGGCATCGGGACCGCGCTCACGCGGTATGCGCTGGCACTGGCCCTGGCGGCGGGTGCTCGCCGGGTCGTACTCACCGCATCACCGGACGGCGAAGGAATCTATCGACGCCTGGGCTTCGACACCGTCGGGCACGTCGAGCGCTATGCGTGATCGGCTGCCGCCGTGAGGCGGCTATCGCTGCCCGCAGTCCTGGCCGAGGCGATCTCCGGCCGGGAACTGACCGGTATCGGGCTGGTGCGCGATGTACGGCTCGCGGCGCAGTGGAACATCAGTACGGCCGCGCCCGTGCTCGTCGGCGGAATCTACGGCGGGTAGGCGCGTCCGAGGTGGGGAATCAGGCGTCTTCGAGGGCCTCGCCGATTTCGTGGGCCACGCGGTTGTGCTGGTTTTCCGCGAGCCAGTGCCCGCCGGCCAGTACCAGGGCGACGGGCCATTCGATGATTTCCGCGGCGGCCAGGGCGCCGAGTGCGCCGTAGTAGGCCAGTTGTTCGGGGCGGGGGATCGGTACACGGCCGAGCAGGGGGAGTTCCACCGCGAAACTGTGCGCGGCGATGACCTTGTCGACCGCGTTCCGGTGGCTGGTGTGCGTTTTGTCGGCCATATGTTGCCTTCCGGTCATGCGATATTCGGGGTCCCGACGCTTGGGTTCGCCACAGTGGCCGTCGTGAGGACAGCTGATGTAGGTGGCGGCCAGGATCCGTTGACGGGCGCGCTGACGCAGGTGCTGACCGTTCCCCTGCGTGAGTTGTACGCGGCGTTGTGGCGCCTGGGAGTCATCGACGTCGTCGGCGAATCATCGCGCTGACCGTTTCCACGCTACGCCGCGAGTCGAGGCCGACGACGGCACGTACGACGGCCGTCGACGCGCAACGAGAAGCGTGCGCCCACGGTCACGCGGAAGGCTGCTCGAGGTTCGCCGGCGCCGGTTACGCCTTGCTGGGTGCGCGCCGTGAGCGGGCCGCGGTCTTGCGGGCGGTCGTCTTTTTGCCACCGTCGCTGCGGCGGGCCGGTCGGTCACTGCGGGCCGGCTGCTTGCGCTGCGCGGCGGGAGCCCTGGTGGCCGACGACGGTTGCTGGTCCGGGTGCGAGGTGAGCCTCCGGAGTACGAGTGCGGTGCCGCCGACGCCCAGGAGCACGGGCCAGTCCACGACTCCCGTGGCTCCGATCGCCGCCAACGTGAGCGCGGCGGCCGGTGTCGAATGACTCCCGCTGCTCAGTCCGCTCCGCACCCCGGACACGACACCCTGCATCCCGCCGAGAACTCCGTTCACCGCGGCGCCGCCCACCGCCCCGGCCGCGGATGTGGTCGCATCGGCCGTCCACGAAATCGCTTTTACCCCACCCTCGAGAAGGTCCATCGTCACTCCCTTTGAGTTCACCTTTTGGACATCTGCGAGCAAGCTGCAGTCTACTCGCGGCGCGCGGTCGCTCCGGGCGTAGCGACCGAGATGAAACATGCGCCCGGCACTCCTCGTGACGAGGGCGGTCGGTCATCACTCGGATCGTGATTTATCCTGGCGCGACATGAGCGATGTGATCCGAGCTGCCGCCCTGCGGGGTTTCGGGAGTGTGATCGAAGAGTGCGGAGGTGACCCTGCCGCGCTGCTCGCACATGTCGGAATCGAACCCGCGCTGCTTGACTCCGAGGACGCGCTCATCTCGCATCGCAGTCTGGCACGGCTGCTGGAACACGCATCCGCCGAATTGGATGTCCCCGACCTGGGACTGAGAGTGGCCGAACGCCAAGACATTTCGATCCTCGGCCCGCTCGCGGTGGTCATGCTCCACTCGGCGACCGTGCGCGAAGCGATCGAGAGTGCATCCCGGTTCATGTTCGTGCACAGCCCGGCGGTGTCGTTCACCCTGACCGATGATCCGGACGGGAATGCGGACGTGGCCGGTGTGCGGTACTCGTTGAGTGCGCCCCCGCCCACGCGTCAGGTCGTCGAAATGGCGCTGCTGGTGGCATATCGGGTAGGTCGACTCGAACTCGGCGCGGCGACGCCGCCGATCGGCGTGGACTTCCCGCATTCCCGGATCGCCCCGCCCGAGCGGTACGTGGAGTGTTTCGGGGCGCCGGCCCGATTCGGCCGTCGCACGGCCACCCTGAGATTGCCGGCCGAGGGGCTGGACTCCTCGCTGGCGGCGGCGAATCCGCTGCTGAGAAAGCTCGCCCTGGACTACCTCACTTCGCGCTACCCCGACCCGCAGCAGGTGTACGTCCCGCGGGTTCGTGGCTATCTCGACCAGGCTCTGGGCAGTGGGGCGATCGAGTTGTCAGCTGTCGCAGCCACTTTCGGTATTCACGCGCGAACCCTGCAGCGCAGGCTGGTGGCGGAGGGCACGTCCTACGCCGAGATTCTCGACGCGGTCCGCCGCGATGCCGCGCTACACCACTTGATCGAATCCGACCTCGCCCTGTCCCGCGTGACCGCTGCGGTCGGACTGGCGGAGCAGTCGGCGTTGACGCGCTGCTGCCTGCGCTGGTTCGGCGCCACCCCGAGCGCCGTCCGCCGCGCGGGCGGCGTCGCCGAACCTGTCGTCCAGAGGTAAATCTCTGTCGTCGGTGGGCAATACCCCGCAGGTCGGCGGAACGCACACTTCCCTGTCATGGACAACACCCTCGCCCGGCGCAGCAGCGAAGAGTTACGCGCACTGTTTCGGACTGCGGCGTGCCCGGACCTCGCGGAGGTGACGGGACGTCTCGAGGCCGAGCTCGCCGGGCCGGCGCTCGTGCGTGCGCTGGCCCCGATAGCGTTCCGGCTCACCGGCCTGGCGGACTGGTGGGGTAAGGATCTGCGACCAGCTCCCGCGGGGGACGGGCTGACGGGATACAACCTCGCCGGCCCGCGCGGCGAATCGGCCACCCTGCTGCTGCGCGCGACCATCGGTCCCTCCCGGCTCGACGGCGCGCCGGCCGTGGTGGTCAGCTATGCATCCGATGCCCCCTTCCCCTGGCGGCGGGTCGTCGACGATCTGCGCATCCTCGCGGACGGGACCGTGCTGGGCCTCACGTTCGGCCTGCCCTTCACGCCCCGCGGCGGCTCGCCTTTCCTGCTGCGACGGGAGGTCCGGTGATGCGCGATTGGATCGTGATCGGATCCGGTTTCGGCGGCAGCGTCGCCGCGTTGCGACTGGCCGAGAAGGGATACTCCGTCACCGTTGTGGAGAAGGGCCGCCGCTACCGGGACGACGACTTCGCCACCAGCGCATGGCAGGCCCCGCGCATGCTGTGGGCTCCGCGCATCGGCCTCAGAGGAATCCTCCAATTGCGGCCGATGAAGCACGTATCGGTGATCTGCGGGGTGGGCGTCGGCGGCGGGTCCCTGGTGTACGCGAGCACGCTGTACGTTCCGCACTCCGACGACTTCTACCGGCACGAGCAGTGGGCCGAGCTCGCGGATTGGCGATCGGTGCTCGCTCCGCACTACGCCACCGCCGAACGCATGCTGGGGGTGGTGGACTGTCACAGCGACGGTCGAAGTGAGCAGATGATGCGCGCCGTCGCGGCCGACCTCGGTGTGCCGGATGCCGTGCACCAGACCAGAGTGGGGGTGTATCTCGGCACTCCGGGCGAGACGGTGCCGGATCCCTTCTTCGGCGGTGCCGGACCGGAACGCACCGGGTGCCTACGCTGCGGCAAATGTCTGCTCGGTTGCCGCCACGGCGCCAAGAACAGCCTGGTCAAGAATTATCTCCACCTGGCCGAAGGGCTCGGGGTCGAGATCCGGCCCGAACGTACGGTCGTCGGTATTCGTCCGCTCGGCGCCACCGACGGCAGCGACGGTTACGCCGTCACCACCGAACGCTCCGGCGCGTGGATACGGCGTGACCGCCAGGTCGTGCACGCACGCGGAGTCGTGCTCGCGGGCGGAGCGATGGGAACGAGCGAACTGCTCACCAGAGCCCGCGCCACCGGTTCGCTACCGAGACTGTCGGACCGTGTGGGGCACCTCGTACGCACCAACAGCGAAGCCATCACCGCGGTCACCGCGCACGACCGCTCGGCCGATCTCGCCACCGACCTTACCATCACCATGAGTGTGCACCCCGACGAGCACACCCACGTCACCAACAACACCTACGCGGCGGCCGGTGACGCGCTGGCCTTGACCTTCGGCCCGTTCACCGGCGGCCGGCGGCGAACCCTGCAATTCGTGCGAGAGATCGCCCGGCATCCGTTCCGCTGGCTGAATCCCACACGCATCCGTGGCTGGTCCCGCCGCACCGTCGTCTTCACCGTCATGCAAAGCCTCGACAGCTCACTCCGGTTGCGTCCCAAGAGATTCGGTTCGGGGATGGCCACCGTCGTCGACGATGCCGGCACAGCCCCGGCGAGCTATCTGCCGATCGCGAACCGGTTCACCGAACTGGCGGCGCGACACATCGGCGGCTACCCCGAAAGCTCCGTCGCCGAATCGCTGATCAGCTCGCCCACCACGGCTCATATCCTCGGCGGCGCCGTGATCGGGCCCGATGCGAGCCGAGGAGTGGTCGACCGGTACCACCGGGTCTTCGGCTACCGCAATCTGCTGGTGACCGACGGGTCCGCGGTACCGGCGAATGTGGGCGTCAACCCGAGCCTCACCATCACCGCCATGGCCGAGGAGGCGCTGAGCCACATTCCGGCCAAACCCGCACTCCGAGAACCGGACTCGAACTAGCGGCCGGCACTCATCCCCGGGTAGAACGGGTCGACGTGGTACCGGCGGGGGCGCGTACCGTGGACGAGCTGATCGACGCCGGCGACCGCCGGATGCCACCGGCACCGGCGCGGCCGGGTGGTTTCATCATTCTCACCAGCGGTACTACGGGTCTGCCCAAGGGGGCGCCGCGCACCAAGGTGTCGCCGCTGGCGAGTGCGATGATCGTGGACCGTATTCCGTTCCCGCGCAAAGGCAGCGTGGTGATCGTGTCGCCGATTTTCCATTCGACCGGCTTCGGGACGTGGACGGTCGCCACCGCGCTGGGCAACAAGACGGTGCTGTTGCGCCGGTTCGATGCCGAGGCCGCGTTGCGCGCGGTGAGCGAGCA